>JBAXAW010000019.1:0-21694 GCA_037142305.1 Actinomycetota bacterium | reverse complement strand
AACAAGTTTCCAGAGATATTTTCTAAGTGTCCACGAAACTTAAGCCAAG
Organism: Actinomycetota bacterium; assembly: GCA_037142305.1. Lineage (GTDB taxonomy): Bacteria > Actinomycetota > Acidimicrobiia > Acidimicrobiales > Ilumatobacteraceae > BACL27. The sequence continues at coordinate 21,645 of JBAXAW010000019.1, read as the reverse complement.
GGCCGGCAGCAGAAATGTGGTCTGTCGTGCATTTGCCTTTTGCCTTCATAAGAACTGGCATATAAATGAAATCATTGCCATCCCATTTCTCAAACGGTTCAAGTAACTGCAATCGTTCACTTTTCGGATCAACTACAACTTCGATGTCTGAGCCATCGCTAGGCGGCGCGATAAATGTTTCGGCACCAGCGTCATAGCCATTTTTTGGCAACACTTCGCCGAGCGGTGCAGCCAGCGAAACCTGTGAGCCATCGGGCGCCGTAATCGTGTCGGTAATTGGATCAAAATCAAGACGACCCGCGAGCGCGAGCGCGATAACTGTGTCGGGGCTGGTGACGAAACTTAAAGTATTTGCCGAGCCGTCGTTGCGTTTTGGAAAGTTGCGATTAAACGAGCTAACGATCGTGTTTGATTTTTCGGTGATTTCTTTGGAACGATCCCATTGGCCGATGCATGGGCCACACGCGTTGGCAAGAACAGTCGCGCCGATTGCTTCAAGATCAGCAAGCAATCCGTCACGCTTTATAGTGGCACGAATTTGTTCTGAACCAGGTGTGATCAGTAATTCTGTTTTTGCCTTCAAACCTTTTGATGCAGCGAATCGAGCGACAGATGCGGCGCGAGTGATGTCTTCATAAGAACTATTGGTGCAACTGCCGATTAACGCCGATGAAATTTCGAGTGGCCAATTATTTTCTGCAGCAGCCTTGGATACACCAACGCCGACGCGGTGGGCGAGGTCTGGCGTATGTGGACCGTTAATTAAAGGCTTCAAAGATGACAGCTCTATTTCGATCACCTTGTCGTAGAGCGCGCCATCGTCTGGACGAAGATGCTCGGTAACTTTGTCGGCTGCGGCTGCTATCTCAGTACGTCCAGTTGCCCGCAAATAATCTGACATTTTTGCGTCGTATCCAAAGACTGAACAAGTAGCACCGATCTCGGCGCCCATATTGCAAATCGTCGCTTTGCCAGTCGCGGATATTGTGTCGGCCCCGTCGCCGAAATATTCGATCACGGCACCGGTGCCACCCTCAACTGTCAAGACTCGAGCAACTTCTAAGATCACATCTTTAGGACTTGACCATCCAGAAAGAGAGCCAGTGAGTTTTATGCCAATGACTTTCGGCCATCGCACATTAAATGGAAAGCCAGTCATTACATCAACTGCATCCGCGCCGCCAACGCCGATTGCGATCATGCCGAGTCCGCCGGCATTAGGTGTGTGGCTGTCGGTACCAATCATCATTCCGCCGGGGAACGCATAATGCTCAAGCACAACTTGGTGGATGATTCCGCTACCTGGACCCCAAAAACCGACGCCATATTTCGCCGACACTGATCGGAGAAAGTCGTACACCTCTTTATTGGTATTTATCGCCACGCCCATGTCGATGCGTGCACCGGCTTTGGCCAAAATTAAGTGATCGCAGTGCACCGTTGATGGCACGGCAGTTGTCGAAAGCCCAGCGGTCATGAATTGCAAAAGCGCCATCTGTGCAGTTGCATCTTGCATTGCGACGCGGTCCGGATTGAAGTCGGCATAACTACGAGAGCGTTCAAGTTCTTGTTTGGCTGGCTTGCACAAGTGATTGATAAGAATTTTCTCAGTCAACGTCAGTGGGCGATCTAAACGCTTGCGTCCGAGCGCAACATTTTTAGCAAGCTTTGAATAAACGGTGGTGACGAGTTCAATTGGGGTTCCGGCGCTTGAAGTCATAATGATCCTTATTGTCGTGTTTTATTCCGGGGATTATTTATCATGCTATTGTATACAAGTATAGTACAAGTTCGAATAATCCAATATCACGAAATCGCAAACTCTCTGCGAGCCCGAATCGAGGCTCGTGAGTTTTCTGCTGGAAGAGTTCTGCCAAGTGAATCTGAGTTGTCGGTTGAATTCAAAGTTAGTCGTGTCACAGTCCGTCGGGCATTAGAAGTCTTACGGGATGAAGGCCTCGTCGTCTCGCGCCAAGGTTTCGGTTGGGTTATGGCAAGCGACCAAGTGACACAAACTCTTGGACGTCTAGGAACGATCGAAGAGCAAATGTTGGCGAACGGGATGCATTCTGAGCGCAGAATAGTTGAATTCAATTTTGAAAAAGCAAATCGTAAAGTTGCAAAAGTTCTGAACTGCGATCAAGTGTTGCGTGTAAAGCGAGTGAATACTGCAAACGGTGAACCATTTGCGGTTGTCACGGTTTGGTGTCCGTTTGAACTCGGGCAACATTTGTCGCGCAAAGAAGTTGAGCAATCTGCGTTTTATGAACTACTTGAGATTCCGATTGGTGGAGCGACGCAGACTATCGGCGCAGACTCGGCGACAAAAACAGACGCTGCGCTACTTGAAATTCCGACAGGCTCGCCTGTGCTTCAGTGCGAGCGAGTTACCCGAGATGTTGCTGGCAACGCTGTTTTGTTATCGCACCATGTATTCGCCGCGCACCGTACAAATTTTGTTGTTGATTTGCCGTCGGCGGGAAAATCTATTGCGCCAAGCGGAATGCGATTGGTTGATTAACGCGCTCGATTAGCGCTCGTGACTAGCGAGACTTACCATTTATCCCAGTGCAAAACTTTTTCAAGTGGCAGACGTTTTGCTGGTTTGAAATCGGTGCCAATTGTGTGCGCAATTGGGAAGAGTCCGCCTTGCGTAATTTTGTCGTGTGGAATGCCCAAGATTTCTGCCGCTTTCTTTTCACCTTCAAGAATCAAATGAATCGTCGTCCACGCTGAGCCCAAACCACGGCTTCGAAGCGCAAGCATGAAACTCCAAACGGCTGGCAATAGTGAACCCCATGCACCAGCGCCCATCGCGACATCAACATTTTCAAGACGACCTTCGATGCAAGGGATCATCATCATCGGTGCGCGATACATTTCTTCAGCCAGATAAATCGCCGAGTCACGAACTTTTGGCATTTGATCAATTCGCATGTCACCTTCGATAAATTTTCGTCCTGGCATGCTCGCATAAATCATGAAATTTGCTTTGTAAATATCGGCAAGTGCTTTACGTTTGGCGGCATCTTCAACAACAATCCAATGCCAACCCTGTGAGTTGCCACCAGTTGGTGCTTGTAATGCGAGATTGAGACATTCTTCAACGATTTCACGCTCAACTGGGCGGTCGAAGTCAAGGCGCTTGCGCACGCTGCGAGTGGTTGATAGAACTTCGTCGATAGTCAGGTCAAGTTTCATGGCTTCAAGTCTGCCATGTCACTATATAGATAAGAGAGTTGGGGCGATTTGAATAACCTAGGAGCATTAGATATTGAACGAGGAAAAAATGTCAAATATAAATGACGATAAAAATTACAACGACCGTGTACTAGTCACGATTAATGACGGAATTGCTGATGTCAGGCTTGATCGTGCAGATAAGCGCAACGCTCTTGATCCAGCGATGTTCGAGGCGATTTCGCGGGCGGGCAAAGATCTTGTGTCGAACAAAGATATTCGAGCAGTCGTGCTATCTGGCAATGGCGCATCGTTTTGTGCAGGACTTGATTTCGGCAGTTTTCAAGCGATGGCAGATTCAGGTGAGCAAAGTAGACCAAAGCCAGAAGCCGACAAAGAAAATGCTGGCGTAATGGAACCCGGCGCCATCACACATCTAGCGCAACAAATTTGTTGGGTATGGCAAGAAGTTCCGGTGCCAGTTATCGCGGCGATACAAGGTCATGCGTTGGGTGGCGGAATGCAGTTGGCTCTTGGCGCAGACATTCGTATCGCTCATCCAGCGACGCAACTTTCAATGCGTGAAGTTCACTGGGGTCTTATCCCTGATATGACTGGAACTTTGATGTTGTCTCGACTCGTGCGAGACGACGTGGTTAAAGATTTGGTCTTTAGTGCACGAGTGATATTGGGCACCGAAGCACACGAGTTGGGTGTTGTTACCCGTGTTTCAGATGCACCGCTTGAAGTTGCAATGCAGATCGCTAACGAAATTGCAACTCGAAGCCCAGACGCGGTGCGAGGTGCCAAGGCGCTGATCAACCGTCTGTCTAACGCTGGGGCGGCAGAACATTTTGCCGAAGAGCGAAGGATTATTCATTCGCTGATTGGCAAGCCAAATCAGGTTGAAGCTGTGAAGGCGAATTTTGAAAAAAGGCCGACTAATTTTGCATCACCAACTGTCTAGACTTTAAAAGTCGGGCCAACGTCGTCTCGTTTAATCAGCCAATTGGTGGCTGGTTTCAAACTTTGAAGAGGCGACAACTTTGCAAGATTTACCGAAAGCAATTGGTCTTTACGATCCAAGATTCGAACACGACTCTTGTGGAGTCTCGTTTGTCGTAGATATTCATGGTCGGGCGAGCCACGAAATTGTTGCGACAGGTCTTGGCGCTTTGTGCAGCATGGAGCATCGAGGTGCGACAGGAGCTGAAACTCAAACTGGTGATGGCGCAGGAATCTTGCTGCAAATTCCGCACAAGTTTTTTGATGCGGTTACTGATTTCGCATTGCCGAGTATTGGGAGTTACGGAGTCGGTCTTGCTTTCTTGCCAAGCAACGAAGAACTTGCGACTAAAGCAAGGGCTCAAGTTGAACTGATCGTGGCGCAGCAGAAATTGCGCACGCTCGGTTGGCGAAGTGTTCCGGTAAATCCTTCATGCTTGGGCGCGAGTGCTCGTCGCGTGATGCCATCTTTTATGCAAATTTTTATTGATGACCCGAGTGGCGCAACGCTGATTGATTTAGATCGCAAGTTGTTTATTTTGCGGAAACGAATCGAGCACGAACTAATTGATGGCCAAAAGACATACTTTCCATCGCTTTCGTCACGCACGCTCATATATAAAGGTATGTTGACGACGCCAGAACTGCAGATGTTTTTTCCAGACTTGAGCGACGAGCGAATTGAGTCGGCGCTTGTACTCGTGCATAGTCGTTTCTCGACGAACACATTTCCATCTTGGCCGCTGGCTCATCCGTACAGGTACATCGCGCACAACGGCGAAATTAATACCGTGCAGGGAAATAGAAACTGGATGCGGACGCGAGAGTCGTTGTTGGCGACTGAACTAATCCCTGATTTAGACAAGGCGTTTCCGATCTGCACAGTCGGGGCCTCTGACTCTGCAAGCTTTGATGAAGTTTTGGAGTTGCTGCACTTGTCAGGTCGAAGTTTGCCGCACGCAATGTTGATGATGATTCCTGAAGCATGGGAGAACTCAACAACGATGTCGCAGACGAAACGCGCTTTCTATCGATATCACGGATCTTTGATGGAGCCTTGGGACGGACCAGCAAGCGTTGCATTCACTGATGGCACTGTGATCGGTGCCGTTCTAGATCGAAATGGTCTGCGACCAAGTCGCTACTGGGTGACTGACGATGACTTGGTGATTATGGCTAGTGAAGTTGGTGTCGTAAATGTTGATCCAGCGAAGATTGTCAAAAAAGGTCGCTTGCAACCTGGGAAAATGTTGTTGGTTGACACAGAGCAAGGTCGAATAATTAGCGATGAAGAAATTAAAGAATCTCTGGCAGCGCAGGAACCTTACGGGCAGTGGCTAGCAAAGGGCCAAGTTGAACTTAAGAGTCTTGTTGATCGGGAACATGTCGTATTTAGTCACGACAGTGTGTTGCGACGCCAGCAAGTATTCGGATATTCGCACGAAGAACTTAAATTAATTATTGCTCCGACTGCAATGACGGGTACAGAGCCGATCGGGTCAATGGGCACCGACACGCCAATCGCAGTATTGTCAACCCGTCCGAGACTTTTGTTTGATTATTTCTCGCAGATGTTCGCACAGGTCACAAACCCGCCATTGGATGCAATTCGTGAAGAGATTGTCACATCAGTCGGCTCAACTTGCGGACCAGAGAGCAACCTGTTGTCAGCAACAGGCGAAAACTGTAAGCAACTTGTTTTGCCGTTTCCGATTATTGATAATGATGAACTGGCCAAAATTATTCAAATCAACGACGACAACTCGTTTGATCATCTGAAATCTAAAGTGATTAGAGGTTTGTATCGTGTTGCGGGTGGTGCGCCGGCAATGCGCGAAGCGCTCGACGAAATTCGCAAAAATGTCTCGGATGCAATTGATGACGGTGCTCGAATCATCGTGCTATCTGATCGAAATAGTGATGATGTGTTTGCGCCGATTCCGTCTTTGTTGTTGACTAGCGCAGTTCACCATCATCTGATTCGAGAAAAGCAACGAACAAAAGTTGGATTAATTGTTGAGTCTGGAGATGCACGCGAAGTTCATCACATGGCACTATTGATTGGATACGGAGCTGGTGCGATTAACCCGTATCTTGCATTCGAATCAATTGAAGACATGGTGATTGCCAATGACCGAGCAGGCATGTTTGGTCTGGGCAATGTGGATGCAAAAACGGCGATCAAAAATTACATCAAAGCTTCAGGTAAAGGTGTATTGAAAGTCATGTCAAAGATGGGGGTGTCAACAGTTGCGTCGTACACAGGTGCACAGATTTTTGAAGCGATCGGTTTGTCAACTGAGTTAGTTGATGAGTTTTTTACTGGGACGGTTTCGCGACTCGGTGGAATCTCGCTTGAGGAAATTGCTCAAGAAGTTGCAGCGCGCCACGCAGTTGCGCACCCATTGCGTCCAGATCAACGTCACCACCGTCAGCTCGAATTAGGTGGTGAGTATCAGTGGCGCCGTGAGGGCGAACATCACTTGTTTAACCCCGAGACGGTTTTTCGTCTGCAACATGCGACTCGTTCGGGTCGCTATGACATTTTTAAGCAATACACAAAATCGGTTGACGATCAGTCGCGAGTTTTGGCAACGTTGCGCGGATTGTTCGAATTCATTGAGACGAATAAACCAATTTCAATTGACGAAGTTGAGCCTGTCAGTGAAATCATTAAACGGTTTTCAACTGGCGCGATGAGTTACGGATCGATTTCTGCTGAAGCGCACGAGACTTTGGCAATTGCCATGAACCGAATCGGTGGCAAGAGCAACACCGGCGAAGGTGGCGAAGACTCTGAGCGATATCAGAAGATGCCGAATGGTGATTCAAAACGCTCGGCAATCAAGCAAGTTGCTTCGGCACGATTCGGCGTCACGAGTGAATATCTAGTTAATGCGGATGACTTGCAAATCAAAATGGCACAAGGTGCCAAGCCTGGCGAGGGTGGGCAGTTGCCTGCACACAAGGTTTATCCGTGGATCGCCAAAACACGATATTCAACACCAGGTGTCGGGCTGATAAGCCCGCCGCCACACCATGATGTTTATTCGATTGAAGATCTCAAACAGTTGATTCATGATTTAAAAAATTCAAACCCGGTTGCCCGAATTCATGTGAAACTTGTGGCTGAAGTTGGCGTTGGCACGGTGGCAGCTGGTGTAGCGAAAGCGAAAGCAGATGTGGTTTTAATATCTGGACATGACGGAGGAACTGGTGCTTCGCCATTGACTTCGCTTAAGCATGCCGGTGCACCGTGGGAGCTTGGTTTGGCCGAAACTCAACAGACTTTGATGCTCAACGGCTTGCGCGACCGGATTGTTGTGCAGACCGACGGACAAATGAAAACCGGACGTGATGTGATTATCGCCGCACTACTTGGTGCTGAAGAGTTTGGTTTTGCGACAGCACCGTTAGTTGTCAGTGGTTGTGTGATGATGCGGGTCTGTCATCTTGATACTTGTCCAGTTGGAATCGCAACGCAGAACCCAGAGCTGCGAAAAAAGTTTTCAGGTAAGCCAGAATTCGTGACAAACTTTTTTGAGTTTATTGCTAATGAAGTTCGCGAATATCTTGCGCAACTTGGATTTCGAAGTTTGCAAGAGGCAGTCGGCCGTGTTGAGATGCTCAATGCAAAACATGCTGTTGACCATTGGAAGGCGCGCGGGCTTGATATCTCACCAATTTTGGCGGTACCGCAAAACCCATATAACCAGACGCCGTATCACTCGACACAACAAGATCATGGTTTGTCTGCGGCAATTGATAACGATCTGATCGCTAAATGCGAAAGTGCACTCGAGAAGTCTCAACCAGTTTCAATTGACTATCCAATCAATAACACGAATCGCGCAGTGGGAACGATGCTCGGCTACCAAGTTACAAAACGATTTGGCGAAACCGGATTGCCAGATGCAACAATTTCTATTCGCTTCACTGGGTCTGCTGGCCAAAGTTTCGGCGCATTCATTCCAAAAGGTATTGAGTTGCGATTGGAGGGCGACTCGAATGACTACTTGGGTAAAGGTTTGTCGGGTGGCCGAATAATTTTGCACCCTGACAATCGCGCAAAATTCGTTGCCCATGAAAACGTCATTGCAGGAAATGTGATCGGATATGGCGCAACGAGTGGTGAGATTTTTATCGCGGGTATTGTTGGTGAAAGATTTTGTGTACGTAACTCTGGCGCGACTGCAGTTGTCGAAGGTTTAGGAGACCATGGCTGCGAATATATGACCGGTGGGCGAGTGGTGGTGCTCGGTGCGACTGGGCGAAATTTCGCTGCAGGGATGTCTGGTGGAATTGCCTTTGTTTACGACATTGACGGAGATTTTCAATCACGAGTTAATAACGAACTTGTCGATTTGGTCGCTCTTGATGAATCAGATTTAGATTGGCTTGAACAAATAATTCGCCGACACCAAGAGCTAACGAACTCAGTACGTGCTGGCGATGTTCTCGCGAATTGGCAGGTGGCAAAGACGATGATGCGCAAAGTCTTGCCACGTGATTACGCCCGAGTTATCGCAGAAATTGAAAAAGCAAAATCAGAGAAAGTAGTAGCTGCTAATGGGTGAGCCAACCGGATTTCTTAAGTGGGATCGTGCGACCCCGCAACGTAGACGCATCGAGGTGCGAGTACAAGATTGGCAAGAGGTATACGAGAAGTTTCCTGCTGAAGACCTAAAGCATCAGGCCGGTCGATGCATGGATTGCGGAATTCCATTCTGCAATAACGGCTGTCCACTTGGCAATTTGATTCCAGATTGGAACGATCTCGTATATCGCGGACATTGGAAAGATGCGATTGAAAGATTGCATGCGACAAATAATTTTCCAGAATTTACTGGGCGGCTATGCCCAGCGCCTTGTGAATCTGCATGTGTCCTCGGTATTAACTCTGATGCAGTGACGATTAAACAAGTTGAAGTTGAAATCATTGATCGCGCTTGGAGTGAGGGCTGGGTCATTCCGCAGATGCCCTCAAAGAAAACTGGCAAACGCGTTGTTGTGATCGGCTCGGGCCCAGCAGGGTTGGCGTGTGCACAACAACTTACGCGTGTTGGTCACGATGTTGTGGTGCTTGAACGCGCCGATCGAATCGGGGGATTGTTGCGCTATGGCATTCCAGAATTTAAAATGGAGAAGCATCACATTGAGCGGCGAATTGATCAGATGCAAAGCGAGGGAACTGTATTTCGCACCAACGCTGTTGTCGGTGAGAATGTTGACATTGATGTGCTTGTTGCATCAAATGATGCAGTGGTTTTGGCCTGTGGCGCGACGGCGTGGCGTGACTTGCCAGTTGCCGGTCGCGAGCTTAAAAACATTTATCAAGCAATGGAGTATTTGCCGCCAGCAAATAAAGTTCAGCAAGGTGATCTTTCGACTTCACCGATTTCGGCAACTGGTAAGCATGTCGTGATCATCGGCGGCGGTGACACTGGCGCTGATTGTTTAGGTACTGCGCATCGACAAGGGGCTGCATCGGTAACTCAACTTGAGATTTTGCCACAGCCACCCGAGGCCCGCGCTACAACAAACCCGTGGCCGCAATGGAGTTTCATTTATCGAACATCTTCGGCACATGAAGAAGGTGGTGAGCGATTGTTCTCAGTGACCACAGATCGGTTTTTGGGTGATGAAATAAATAATGTGCGTGCATTAGTGATCTGCGAGGTTAAGTCTGAGGCAGGATCATTCGTGAAAGTAGAGGGCACTGAGCGCGAGTTGCAGGCAGATCTAGTTTTATTAGCACTTGGGTTTGTTGGTCCAGAAAAATCTTCATGGATTGACCAACTCGGGGTACAAATTGATCCGCGTGGGAACATTGTTCGTAACGACGATTACATGTCAAGCACTAGAGGTGTATTTGTGGCAGGCGATATGGGTCGTGGACAAAGTTTGATCGTTTGGGCCATTGCCGAAGGACGCTCGTCGGCTGCTGCAGTCGATCGCTATTTAATGGGTTCAACTGATTTACCCGTGCCGATTGTCGCATCAGCAAAACCCCTAAATTAGGGCGTTTTGAAAAGTTCAGAAATCGCGTTCACACGCAGGATGTTTTAAATCGTTTACTATGAAGTGTCATGTTGAATCAGAAATTGAAATCAGTGTTCTTCTCGGTAGTTGTGTCGACCTGTGTGCTTACATCTTGTGGTGTTGATGTAACCGGTACAGCGACAACTGTTGTGCCTGTCGGACCAACAGATTTTGCGACTATTCCGCCAGTGCAATCAACTTTGCCAAATACAACAACAAGTTTGCCCCCAGGTGCTGTTGGTGTAGAGCAGGAGTACATCGTGCAAGCCGGCGACTCACCAAATCTGGTTGCCAACTTATTTGGTATCACCTTGACCGAATTGCTCGCATGGAACGGTTTGATTACTGCATCGCAGTTTCCGTATGCGGGTCGCAAACTTAAAATTCCGCCGTCGGCTCAAGTGGTTTCGACGAATGTACAACAAACAGTTGTTGCTAATGAGGTTGGTAAACCAGGTTGTGGAAATCGTCCAGCGGGAACTTACGAGGTGGCACAGGGTGACTTCTTGTTCGGTATTATCAAAAAATTCTGTATTTCAATGGCTGGGCTTGTCAGAGCAAATAATTGGTCAAGTATTGATGTGCTGCTTTATCCTGGTATGAAAATTAATATTCCCGCAGCGGGATCTTGATTTAGCGAGAAGTTTTTCTTCGGTGTTTTGCGTGACGGTCTAGCGCGAGATTTATCAAACGATCCAGTAGGTCTGGGTAACTCAGACCCGACGCATTCCATAATTTTGGATACATCGATATCGGTGTGAAACCCGGAATTGTGTTGATTTCGTTGCATAAGAACCCGCGCCCATTTTCTTCAAAAAAGAAATCAATCCGCGCCATTCCGTCGCTTCGCAAGATTGCAAAAACTTTCAGCGCGAGTTGTTGAACTTCAAGGGTTTGTTGCACCGTGAGTGGAGCGGGCACCAGCAACTTTGCCAAATCGCCTAAATATTTATCTTCATAGTCGTAGAACTCGTTGCCAGGAATAATTTCGCCTGGCACCGATGCCTGAGCGGATTGGTTGCCGAGAATTGCCACTTCTATCTCTCGGCCAACTATCGCCTCTTCGATCAGTGCCCACTCGTCATATTCGAATGCCTGCTGCAAAGCAGAAAGAATTTCGTCGCGGGTCTTTGCTTTTGCCACGCCGATCGATGAACCCATATTCGCTGGTTTGACAAAAACTGGGAGCCCAAGTTTGTGAACTGCGCTGTCACAAACAATATTCAAATTTTCGTTATCACGGACAGAAATAAATTTTGGTTGAGGGATTTTATTCAGGGCGAGAATTTGTTTGGCGATACTTTTATCCATCGCAATCGCGCTGCCGAGAACTCCAGCACCGACATAGGCGACATGAGCGAGTTCGAGAGCGCCTTGCACCGTGCCGTCTTCTCCCATTGGGCCATGTAGTAACGGAATCACGACGGTGCGTGACGATGAGTTTGTGCCTTGCAAATTAATGCCTTCCAAAATATGCGAAATATTTGTCTGCCTACCGATTGCTGCAAGACGATCAGCTGGGACCTTTGGTTCTGACTCAACATTCACCCAATCACCGTTACGGGTGATGCCAACAGTTGTGATTTCGTATTTGTCAGCGTTTAAAGCGCGCAAAACGTGAGCCGCAGTTACGCAACTCACGTCATGTTCGGCAGATTCGCCACCGAATAAGACGACAACATTAGTTTTTAAATTATGATTATCGCTATTCATGTACCTTTACGGTACTCGCATAGCCGGCACGATTTTTTCGTTTGATCGGGTGCTTGATATTCGTGCAGTTATAATTAAAGTCTTATGCGCTTGATGGCAACAGATGTTGCGCAAGCCGTTTGCGGAGAACTCGTCGGTGCTAACGCGCATTTAGATGGAGTGTCGTTTGATTCACGAACAATAAAGCCTGGCCAACTATTCGTGCCGATTATTGATCAGCGAGATGGCCACGATTTTATTGCCGATGCACTCAGTCGTGGCGCTGGCGCATACTTAACTTCGCGCGCACCGCAAGGCCGAACCGCGATCACGGTCAACGACACTGTCACCGGTTTGTTGAAGTTGGGTGCGTGGGGGCGAACGCGGCTCAACACTCAATTACAAAATCGTGTGGTAGCAATAACTGGTTCGGTTGGCAAAACTTCGACCAAAGATTTGATTGCGAGCGCGCTAGCAACGGCGTTTCGAACTCACGCAAATGATCAATCGTTCAATAACGACTTTGGTTTGCCGACCACTATTTTGAATGCCCCCGACAATGTTGAAGCACTCGTGCTTGAAATGGGAATGCGTGGCTTTGGTGAAATCGCCAGGTTATGCGAAGTTGCGCAACCTCACATCGGTGTAGTGACGGCAGTTTCAAATGCCCACACACAGAGAGTTGGTTCTATAGCTGGTGTCACCCGAGCCAAGCGTGAACTCGTTGAATCGTTGCCAGTTGGCGGGTACGCAATCTTAAATGCTGACGACCTGAATGTTTTATCTATGCGCAATGCATCAAGAGCGCAGGTGTTTACTTTTGGCGAGAGCAGTTCGGCAGACGTGCAGATGATCGAATGCGAAATTGACCAGCAAGGTCGTGCGATTGCAATGGTTAAAACTCCTTGGGGTGATGCAAAGTTGACTATGAGTGTTCCTGGCAAGCACATGGCGCATAATGCGCTGGCGGCACTTTGTGTTGCTGGCGTTCTAAACATAGATATCGCACAGGCTGCAGAAGCGATTTCAAAGTCAAATATTTCGCTATCGCGAATGCAAGTTAGAAAACTCAAAAATGGTGCTGTAGTGCTCGATGATTCTTACAATGCCAATCCTGCATCGATGCGTGCCGCATTAGAAACTCTCACAACATTTTCTGGTGCTAGAAGATTTGCATTTTGTGGAGTGATGGCCGAACTTGCCGAGCCGAGCGAAGACCATTTGGCAATCGCCCTGCTAGCCAAGCAATATCAAATAGAACTAGTCGCAGTAGAAACTGATCTCTATGGAGTCCGACAAATAGATTTTTCACAAGCCCGCCAAGTTTTGGCAGAACTAGGCGACGGAGACTTGGTGCTTGTTAAGGGTTCGAAAGTTGCCGGGCTAGTGCGACTATGTGACGGTCTAGACGGCAACGAGTCAGTCACTAGCCAATTATAAAACGGCGGGGTTTGAATCGTTACGTTCGAGACGCTCGATATCGCACCACCACCACAAAACAACTGCCCAAAGCGATCCCAAAATAAGTAGCCACTGTGAGCCATAACGGTCGATCAATGGACCAAAAATTAGATTACCCAAAGGCACTGTTCCGCCGAAGGCCATAAACCACAACGCCATGACTCGTGCCCGAATCTCTGGGGTGAGCCCAGATGCGAAAACGGTTTGCATTGAAGTTGTTGTAAAAAAATATGCGGCACCTAAAAAGAAAACAGTTAAAAATGCAAGTTCAACATTTGGCGCCAACGCAAATGCCATCATGCTCACTGCGAAACTTGCAAAGCCCATTCGAATTAACTTTCGGTTGTCAACATCGACGAACAAAGTTGAAACACTCAGCCCACCAAGACATGCGCCAAGGCCCCATGTTGCGTAAAGCCAGTTATATGTTGCGCTTTGAGATTTGATGCCAAAATTAAGTTGGGCAATGGCCGGGAAGAGTCCGACGTACGGAAGCGACAACAAAGAAAATGAAGCAAGAGTTAATATCAGTCGCGATATTACGACTCGTTCTCGGGCAATTTTGAAAGCGAAAGTGAACCTTCGCCAACCTGTAGTTGTATCAAAAGCAATTGCTGGTACCTTCACGCTTAGAAGTGCAAAGATTACAAATAAGTAAGTCGCTGCGTTGATCGCAAAAAATTCAGAAGTTGTGACATGCCACTGTGAAAGCAAAGCGACGATGATCGGGCCGATCACTCTTGCGCCATTGATCACAGTTGAGTTGAGTGAGATTGCCCCAGCGATATCGCTCGGTGGTACTAAAGAAGTCAACATTGCCGACCACGCCGGGATATTTAGTGCGTTGCCAACGCCAACGCCGAGTTGAGCGAGAAAAAGCATCCAAATCGGTGAATTATTTGCCGCAAACAATGCAAGCATTAACGAGCAACAAAGTTGAATCGCTTGCATTGAAATCAGAAATTTTTTGCGATCGGCTCGATCGGCGATAACGCCACCGGGTATTGACAACAACAAGATCGGCCCGAGTTGGGCAAAAATCAGTAATGCAACAAATGAGGCACGCCCCGTTCGCGCATAAACATAAACAGGTAGCACGACGTTTTGAATCCAAGTACCAATATTTGAGGCAAATGAGCCGAACCAAATTCGGCGAAAGTCTCGAACGTGAAATGCTGCTCGAGCACTGCCTATTTTGTGGGGGTTGCGTCGTCGGCTTACCGGTGTTGAAGAATCGGTTGTATCAGTCATACACGAAGAACCTTGACGCTAGTGCAATAATTTGATCATGGAGATAACGCAGGTTGATGCAACACAGAAATTTAATGAGACGGGGCAAGGCGTTACAGATAGTTGTCGCACACGTCACGCCGTATTTTCAGAGTGTCCACACTGTGGTTCGTCGTTGCACGCCGAGCACGCACACTTTAAGTGCGGTTCTTGCGGTTGGCGCGATAGTTGTTGCGACTAGTTTATTAATGCATTAATTAACAAGTTATTGCGTTAAGACATTTAGCGGATCAACAGCCTCGAGTCCGAGTGCATTTGCTGCGGCATCATTTGTTATTTGTCCGTCAACTGTATTGATACCGAGTTTGAGTGCGCTGTCGCGTTGTGCGGCAACTCGAGTTCCGTACTTTGCAACATCAATTAGATAAGGCAAAGTTGCATTAGTGAGGGCATAAGTACTTGTATGTGGTACTGCGCCAGGCATATTGCCAACCGCATAGTGCAAGACGCCGTGCTGTTCATAAACAGGTTCTTTGTGCGTTGTCTCATGAATAGTTTCGATGCAACCACCTTGATCAACTGCAACGTCAACGATCACGGCACCGGGCTTCATTGTCTTAACCATGTCTTGTGAGACAACGATTGGCGCGCGCGCACCAGCGACGAGTACTGCGCCAATCAATAGATCGGCCTGTGCAACGCATCGCTCAATAGCCCCACGGTTAGAGGCGATAGTTGTGATTCGAGAGCGAATAATTTGGTCAAGCGTTCGTAGTCGATCCAAATTCTTGTCAAGCAATAAAACTTCGGCTTCCATTCCTCCCGCGATCCATGCTGAATTCCATCCAACATTTCCTGCACCAATTACGACAACTTTGGCCGGGCTAACACCTGGCGCGCCACCCATCAAAACTCCACGACCACCGTTGGGCCGTTGCAAATAGAATGCACCTACCTGAGTAGCAATTCGACCTGCGATTTCGCTCATCGGTGCGAGTAGGGGAAGTGAAGCATCTTGTTCTTGAACTGTTTCGTAAGCGATTGAGGTCGTCTTGTTTTTTAGTAATGCCTCAGCGACTTTCGGATAAGCAGCCAAATGTAAATACGTGAAAAGTGTTAGGTCGTCGCGTAGAAATTCGAACTCTTGAGCAGTCGGCTCTTTGACTTTTATTACTAGTTGCTGCGACCAGGCGTCACCTGCGGTTGGCACGATCGTTGCCCCAGCGGCTGCGAAGTGAGCGTCTTCGATTGATGCTCCAAGACCTGCTCCGGTCTCAACGAAAACTTCAACTCCTGCCCGCTCAAATTCGCGAACTCCGTCAGGGGTTATCGCGACTCGACCCTCTGAAGTTTTAGTCTCTTTGGGAACACCTAGGGTTTTGATTTGGGCAGTATTCATGTTTATATATGTCTAGCCTGTCTCTGACTCGGATTCGGAAGAAGAAAGTTAAATATGTCATGCTTGTAGATGTCAGAATTAATAATTAGGCGAATTAAACAAATTCGTAAATTAATTCGGCATTGTCACTGATCATTTCGGGGGTTTTAGTTGAATAGCGAGCGTGGATCGGTTGAATTATCAAATGTCACCAAGCGCTACGGCGATGTGGTCGCGGTTGATTCACTCAATTTAGAAATTAAGTCCGGTGAGTTTCTCTCATTGCTTGGTCCGAGCGGTTGCGGCAAAACTACTACCTTGCGAATGTTGGCTGGTTTTGAACAACCTGACGAAGGATTTGTGCGGATTAGCGGAGAGTATGTGCAAGGTGTACCTCCATACAAGCGCGATGTGAACACAGTGTTTCAGCACTATGCATTATTTCCGCATATGAGTGTCGCTGAAAATGTTGCATATGGTTTGAAACAAAAAGGCGTTGCAAAGTCTGAGATCGGCACGAAGGTTATTGAAGCGCTTGACATGGTGCAGATGTCAAAATTGGCAGGTCGTCGGCCGCGACAACTTTCTGGTGGTCAGCAACAAAGAGTTGCAGTAGCGCGTGCGCTAATAAATCGTCCAAGTATCTTGCTACTTGACGAGCCACTCGGGGCACTTGATCGAAAACTACGTGAAGAAATGCAGATTGAACTCAAACTTCTGCAAAGTCGTCTCGGGATTACGTTTATCTTCGTGACTCACGATCAAGAAGAAGCAATGTCAATGTCTGACCGAATCGCAATCATGCTTGATGGACATGTTGAACAACTCGGTGACCCTGAAACTGTCTACGAGCACCCGACGTCGGCATTCGTGGCTGGGTTCGTCGGGCGAAACAATTTTTGGCGTGGTGTGGCGACATCTAATGGTGCGAAAGCCAGCGACGGAACAGTGTTTGTTGCGACGCGGCCTGAAGAAACTGTGCCGGCAGGTCAAGACGCGCTTGCTGCGGTAAGACCTGAGACGATCAACTTGTCGGCGACCAAGCCGAGTTCGGATGCGAATTTCGTGAGTGCCCGAGTTGCTGGTGTATCGCATTTCGGCGATGTATTGCAATATGTGGTGACTGCTGGGTCTCGCGACTTGTTGGTGCAAGTGAGCCGCACCGACCCGTCTCGATTCGCGGTTGGCGAATCAGTCTGGTGCACTTGGGCTGCAGAAGATGTCTATTTATTCTCGGCGCGACAGGCAGATCTTGTGCTTGCAGGCACTCCAAATGCGTGAGCGTTTGACTAATATTCATTATCTAAATATTTAAGTAAATGTTTCATTAACAAATCAATCAAGGGGATAGCGATGAGCAATGAAAACAAGCAATTGAAAATGTTGGCACCAGAAGGTTTTCGTGAGAAACTTTCGCGACGCGCATTTCTTCAAGGCGGTACCGCAGTCGCTGGGTTTGCGTTAATCGCAGCCGCTTGTGGTGGCTCAGATAGTGCAACCGAAAGTTCAACTTCCGATACCGCTACTAGTGATGCGACAAGCACCGAGGGCCTTGCCTCAGGTGACTGGAGTCGAGTGATAAATCAATCTAGTGGAACTTTGGCGATGTACACATGGGGCGACTACAACGACCCAGATTTGGTCGGCGCACTCGCTGGATCAACGCTTAACGTGACGATGAAAGTTGATTATTACGCGAGCAACGAAGACTTGATTACAAAACTTGCAACAAGCGGTGGTAGCAGCGGTTTTGACATCGTTGTTCCAACGGGACCATATATTCCGCAAATGATTGAAAAGGGTTTGATCCAAAAACTTGACAAGTCGTTGATACCTAACATGGTCAACGTTGATCCAAATTATCTCGCACAAGATTGGGATCCAACGAATGATTACTCAGTTTGCAAAAACTGGGGTACGACTGGTTACTTCTACGACACAACTAAGATTTCAAAAGAACTTACAACTTGGCAAGACTTTATTGATACTTGCATGGGTGAAGCAAGTGGTAACTGTTCAGTAATTGATGCCGCGCCAAATTATTGTGGTATGTGGTTCTGGGCAAATAAAATTAACTGGAACACTGAAACACCTGCAGATCTTGACGCATGTGAAAAATTCTTGGTTGAAGAGTTTGCGCAACACATCAAAGCATTTGATAGTTACCCTTCAACGAAACTTGCTGAAGGTGCATATTCAATTGCAATGGCATGGAACGGTGACGCACGTCAGGCTTATGTGCGCATTGAAGAAGCTGGTGGAAATCCAAGCAACTGGAAGTGGGTACTTGGTTCGCCAAACACAGAATTGTGGATGGACAATTACTGCGTTGCAGCAGGAGCACCAAATGCCGAGGCTGCGCACGCGTGGATCAACTGGGATTTAGTTCCAGAGATTTCAATCAAAGATCTCAGCTATCACGGCTATCACACGGGAATGAAGAACATGGCACAACTTATTTCTGATGTTGCTCCAGATTTAGTTAATGGCGACATGATCTTCTTCGGTGATGAGCAAGTTGCGACTATGCAGACGCAAGTGATCACACCTGCACTTGATCGTTTGATTGACATCCTGAACAAATCCAAGGCGAAAGCCGGAGGCTGATTTGGTGTGACCGTATCGGTCGCTTCAATTTTACGCAGGAGATGGCGAGGGCCTAAATATCTTCTCGCCATCCCTGCGATTATTTGGTATTTAGTTTTTTTCGCCGCGCCAATTGCGTTTATCGTTCTCTACTCATTCGGTACTAAAGACTCATCAAAACTTGTGCCAGTTGATCTTGGCAGTCTTTCGGCAAAAAGTTATAAAGCAGTATTTGACGAGACATTCTTCAAGACATTTCGCGCGACATTGCGCATCTCGGTTTTAGCAACTTTTCTGTGTGTTGTGATTGGGCTACCAGTTGCGTATTTTGCTGCATTCAAAGTCGCCGAAAAATGGAAGGCAGTGATTCTTGCTGCAGTCGTAGTACCAAGTTTTACTAGTTTTCTAATTCGC
Organism: Actinomycetota bacterium; assembly: GCA_037142305.1. GTDB lineage: Bacteria > Actinomycetota > Acidimicrobiia > Acidimicrobiales > Ilumatobacteraceae > BACL27. Next base: position 2,657 of record JBAXAW010000019.1, on the reverse strand, counting down.
ACAGTTGCGTGGCGTATTCCGCTTGCGCCTAATGGTACGTTTTCGAAGTGGCTTGTTGGAATGGGTTGGATCTCGAATAACGGAATCCAGATACTTGAAACTCCAATGGCGGTACAAATCGCAATTGTTTATAACTATTTAGGCTTCATGATCTTGCCGCTATTTGTTGCACTTGACAGAATCGATGTGCGAATGCGAGAGGCGAGTAAAGATCTTGGTGCGGGTCGCATTGCGACATTTATGGGTGTCACATTGCCACTTGCTGGCCCGGGCATTGTGGCTGGTGTGTTGTTGACGTTTATTCCAATGTGCGGAGATTATGTCACCGCAACGGTGTTGGGTGGCGCAAAAGGAAACATGATTGGAGCAATGATCGCATCGCAATTTAGCGGCGCGCAGAATTGGCCACTGGGTTCGGCAATGGCAATATTGATGATCGCCGCCGTGCTGTTGGCACTAATAATTGGGTTTGTCGTAACTTGGCTGGCACCTCGAGTTGCAATGTTGGCGTCTCCAATGATCCAAATTGTAAGACGATCAATCTACGAGCGATCAGTTGCCCGTAGACAAATAGTTAAACAAGAGTTTCGTACGAAGTTTGAAGCGTTACCAAAAGTGTTGTCGGCATGGACTGTTTTAGTTTTGGTATTTCTGTTCATTCCAATTTTGCTTGTGTTCCTTCATTCATTTAATTACGGCGGCTCATTTACTATTTGGTCAGGGAGAGCAAGCACGAAATGGTGGGGAGAATTGTTTAATGGCGGCGTGATGGTCGCACTACTAATTCGATTTGCCGTTGTTATTTTCGCGGCGTTTATTTTTGTTCGCATCAACCGACGTCGAGAAAGTTTCTCAAAAAGAGTTTTGTCACTAGTCATGCCTTTGGCGTTAGTTTTCGCTGTAATTCTTAATGGGCTGCTCACACAGTGGTATCGCACGATTTTTGACTTCGCAGGTATCGGTGATTCAATTCGAAATTCTTTCATCGCTGCGTTCGGTGCCACGGTAATTGCAGTGCTTATTGGAGGTATGTCAGGTGTTGCATTGGCGAGAAGACCAGGTAACTGGACAAAGTTTTTTATGGCGACTGTATTTTTGATTTTGGTAACGCCTGAGATCATGGATGCAATTGCGCTTGCAACTTGGTTTCCTAGAATAAAAGCGATACCAATTGTCGGTGTTATTTTTACAAGTGGTTGGGGGCCATTTAATGGTGGCATCAACAAACTGTGGGTTGGTCAGTCGTTGTATGCAAGTGCTGTCGTTACATTGATTGTTCGCGCCAGACTTTCAGGAATTGACGAATCGCTTGAGGAAGCTGCGGGCGACCTTGGTGCGCCACCGGGGCGTGCTTTTCGTCAAATTACACTTCCATTGATTGCGTCGGCAATGGTTGCGGGTGCTTTGTTGTCGTTTGCACTTTGTCTTGACAACGCAGTGATTTCAACTTTGATTAGTGAAGCCGGGTCAACTACTTTCCCAGTTGCATTGCTTGGTGCAACCCGAAGCACGATTAAACCGTTCTGGGGAGTAGGTGCTGTGTTGTTATTTATTGTGACGCTCAGTGCACTTTGGTTCTTGGCTGTGATTTTGCGTCGCGGTGGAGATTCTGCGAGCAAGATCGCCGCTACATTTACTGGTTCGTGAACTGATAACGATTTGTATTCGTGAATTAAGCAGGTGAAAATATTTCAAGTCATTATGAAATACTCGGCGTCAAATCATCTGCATCAATAAAGGAAATTCGTGCCGCGCATCGATCGATGGTGCGCAAACTTCATCCAGATGCAGATGGGCTAGAGACCGCAGATTTTTCTTTGGCCCTTGCTGCAGTTAGTGAAGCGTGGAGCGTTCTCGGTAACACAACTAGTCGTCGGCTGTACGACGAATCGCTAACTGCGAAATCACGATACCGACAGGCGTCTAATCCAAAAAAACAAAATACTGTTGAATTTGCTGATGAGTTCGCTGATGAATTCGCTGATGAACCTGAATTTGAAATACCACGAGTAGTTGTCAGAGCGAAGATTCCATGGCGATTTATGTTGTCGGTAGTTGCTGTTGCGGCTCTACTAATTTTGTTTCTGCACTCAACTGCATCACAGAGTATTCCGCAGGGGCCAGATTCGCTGATTCAAAGTGGGTCGTGCGTGGCGTTTGACTCAACTCAAGCCGTATACGAGGTATCTTGCGACGGCCCGAACGACGGGGTGGTTAGGCAGTTGATTGGTTTTGACAGGACTTGCTCAAGTGACACATTTGGTTATCGCGATCGTCAAGGAATGGGAATCGCATGTCTCGAACCCTGATGCGGTCTATTGTTTAGGCATGTCGCGTCACTGTGAGCGTCCTGGCTGTTCAAAAGTCGGGGAGATTATCTTTGAAGTTGATCTGCAACGATTGCTGGTGACTATCGACTTCCCCGATTTAACCGACCTGACGCCAATAAACCTTTTATGTCGTCGACACGCTGATTCTCTTACCGTTCCAAAAGGTTGGACGATAATTAATAATCGTGAGGAGGTTCAGCGCCTGTTTAGTGCACCAGTTACACAACAACTTACAAAAAACAGTTCACAAAAAGTTATTAAGAGACAGAAAGTTTCTGACTTCAATGAATCTGAAAAAGATGCGACAGTGATAGCAAATTTATTTGA
>JBAXAW010000018.1:0-22126 GCA_037142305.1 Actinomycetota bacterium | reverse complement strand
CCATTAGCAATCTGTCTTTATAAGTTCCTGGTTCGCTCTCGTCACCATTGACAACTAGATAGCGCGGCCAAACCTGTTGCGGGGTTAGTCCCCACTTTGTACCGGCCGGAAACCCGGCACCACCGCGACCAAGCACAGTCGCACTTTTTACTTCATCGTGAATTTCATTTGCTGGACGAGTTAGCGCTGCTCGCAAACCTTTGTAGCCATCAGTCGCCAAGTAGCGCTCAATAGTAAACGAGTCGACAAATTCAAATCGTGAGGTGACAATTTTTGGGCGGTCACCCGAAACGAAACCTGGTGCATGCTTGAAAGTTGTACTCATAACGCCGCCTTTCCGTTTAACCAAGCCGGTGACTCAGTGACTAGTTCTGGAGCGACCGCGCCGACTGCACGATCAGCAGGTATCACTTGACGAACTTTTGCAAGCACGCCGTGCGCAGGAATCTCATCGGATAGTTTTCCGGCTTGTAGATCGTCAATCAGATTGTCAAGATCTGCTGGCGTAACGCGTAACCGATAACGATAATTGACTTGCAGACACGGGGCCTCTGTGCATGCCGCCTGACATTCTGCATGAGCAAGAGTGAACATACCGTCTTGAGTTGTGCCACCTGCCTTGACTCCAAGTCGCTCTTCGGCGTGGTGCATTAATTCTTCGGCGCCCATTAAAGCACATGACATCGTTCCACAAATGTTGACTAGATATTTTCCGATTGGTTCAAACCGAAACATCTCATAAAAAGACGCCGTGCCATAAACTTCGGCAGACGTGACACCAACAAGTTCGCCGAGATGCACCATTGCTTCACGGCTGATGTAACCGGTTTGCTCTTGGGCTAAGTGCAACAAAGGGATCAGAGCCGATTTTTGGCGCGGATAACGAGCAATGATTTCTTTTGCGATCACCAGATTTTTCTCAGTTAAACGACTCATCGATCAACCTCACCAAGAACTGGATCAACCGAAGAAATCACGGCTACTGCATCAGCAATCAGTCCGCCATGCATCATCAACGGCATTGACTGAATATTCACGAAACTTGGTGCCCGCACATGCATTCGATACGGGGTTGATGAACCATCGCTGGCAATATAACAACCGATTTCACCACGTGGACTTTCAATTGCGACATACGCTTCACCTTCGGGCACTTTGAAACCTTCAGTGAAAATTTTGAAGTGGTGAATTAATGCTTCCATTGATTCGTCAATGCGTCCGCGTGGCGGTGGAGTAACTTTTTTATCCTGAATTCGATAATCGCCTTGTGGCATGCGATCTAAAATTTGTCGAACGATTCGCATTGACTCGCGAATTTCGTTGAGACGAATCGAGTAACGATCAAACGCATCGCCATAACTGCCGACAATTACGTCAAATTCAACTTCGTCATAATGCAAATACGGCAAATCACGACGGAGATCCCAGGCCAAACCTGTGCTTCGCAATATTGGCCCAGTTGCACTTAATGCAATCGCTTCGTCACGAGTAATCACGCCAACGCCTTGTAGTCGTTCGCGCCAGATCGGCTGACCTGTCATTAAAATTTCGTATTCGGCTAAACGCTCAGGTAACGCATCTAACAAACCGAGTACATCGTCTCGCCACCCTGCCGGAAGATCTGCCGCAACTCCCCCTGGACGAATGAAGTTGTGATTCATTCTTAGGCCAGTAACTTTTTGGAAGAATCGCAGAACTTCTTCACGCTCGCGAAAACCGTAGAGCATCATCGAGACTGCGCCAATGTCCATGCCATTAGTCGCCATAAACAATAAATGACTACTGATGCGATTTAGTTCTGAGAGCATCATTCGAATCCACACCGCTCGCTCTGGAATATCGCCGTCGATACCAAGAAGTTTCTCAGTGGCCATTGAGAATACGAGTTCGTTATTTAGTGGCGACGCATAATCCATTCGCGTGACATTGGTGCCACCCTGCATATACGTCAACGACTCGCCAGTTTTTTCCATTCCGGTGTGTAGATATCCAATGACAGGCTTGCAACGCAAAACAGTTTCACCTTTTAGTTCGAGCATCAAGCGCAACACACCGTGCGTGCTTGGGTGTTGTGGGCCCATGTTGATGATCATGGTCTGATCTTCGCTTTGAGTGTCGGCGAGTGATGCAACATGCGACTCACTCATTCGCAATACGGCACCCGATTCGCGAAGCACAGCCTTGGCCGACATGTCGGCACGTAATTGCAGTTCTTGGCCACCCTCAGATGTGCCAGCAGAAATAATTTCGGTTGCGTTGCTTTTGTTTAAGTTCTCGGTTGTTGTCACGAGGCCGCACCTTTGAACTGAACTGGAATATTGCCTTGCGAGTAGTCCTTACGCAATGGAAACCCGATCCAGTCTTCTGGCATCAAAATTCGTGTCAGATCAGGATGACCTGTGAACGTGATTCCGAACATGTCGTAAACCTCACGCTCCATCGCTTCTGTGCCGGGATAAAGATCAAAGGCCGAATCAATAGATGTGTCGGATTCAGAAATTTGCACGCGCAATCTGACCCGCCGGCGTTGCGACAGTGAAAGCAAATTCACGACTAATTCAAAACGCTCTAGTGTTATTCGACTGGCAACTTCTGCAGAAAGCGGCCGACCAGGGTGTGTTAAAAAATCAACTGCTGTCAGATCGGCACACATCTCGAAACCTTCACTGCGCAACGCAGTAAGAGTTTTTAGATAATCAGCTTTGGCGACGAAACGAACATCATCGGCAACACGGCCAGCGGTTTGCGTCATTTTTCAACGCTTTCCGAGAATAACTGGAGTTATTGATCCAGCAGGGATTTCTTGAATGTGTACTTGCGCTCCTGCACCAGTTGATGCGCGACGTTTCATGATTTCGCCATCTTCAATTAACTGATGCAAAGTTTCAATCGCATGAATCAAAGTTTCTGGAGTAGGCGGGCAACCAGGTGCGTAAACATCAACGGGCACTATCTGATCGACGCCCTGGACAATCGCATAATTGTTGAACATTCCACCACTGCTGGCACAAACGCCCATCGAGATAACCCATTTAGGCTCCATCATTTGGTCATAAACCTGACGCAAGACTGGCGCCATCTTTTGACTGACACGTCCAGCGACGATCATGATGTCTGCTTGACGAGGTGACGCGCGAAATACTTCCATTCCGAAACGCGCTAAATCATAATGCGCGGTGCCTGATGCCATCATTTCAATTGCACAACACGCCAAGCCGAATGTTGCAGCCCAACTAGAGCGCGAACGAGACCATTTAACGAGATCTTCAACACGTCCCGTGAGAAAGTTGTGCTCAAGACCGCCGAGGCCGTCATCTAGAACATCGCGAACTGTTCCCATTAGGACGGAACTTTCTCGGTTCGACGTCCGTCAAGACCAACGCGACGAATTGTTGTCGCAGTAGTGCGCGACGCCGAGAAAATATCGTCATCAATTGTCAATAATTGACGAGGCTTATTAATTGGACCCCAATCAAGTGCGCCACGAGCGACAACATAAACAAATGCGACAAAAAACACCGCGCTAAACGTAACGAACTCGTAGAAGCCATATGTGCCTAGCGCAGTACTGGAGACCGCAAATGGATATGCAAAAATAATTTCGATGTCAAACATGATGAACAACATCGCCACTACATAGAAACTCACCGGAAATCGTTCCGGTGCTTCTCGACTTGGCACGATTCCGCATTCGTACGGCGCTTCTTTGGCAGAGTTCGGCCGACGCGGAGCCAATAATTTTGACGCAACTACAGATCCTGCGCCAAATAAAATTGCCAAAACTGTCAGCACAACTATTGGAAGATACTGACCCACGATTTATGCCTCTGCAGGCGACTGCTCTTTAAGATTCTGTTGCAAATTCAAATCTCTTCGATGCAGGATTCGACACAGCAATAAGAAGATGATTGATGAGCCGATAGTGATAAAAATTGCTGGTTGACGCTTGCTGCCAAGGTCGCGAACCATGTGTATGTAGCGGTGCGGTTGCGTTGCATCAACAACTGGTCGAGCCGGCGCACGACCAGGCTCTGTGCGCTGAGGCATAACTGGTGCGACTTCAACAAGCGCAAAGTGGGGCTTATGAAAGAACGCTACAAAATCGAGCGAATCATTTATTTTTGGCCAGCGGTCTCCACCCTTGTCGTAAACGGCAAGTGAAAGATATTCTCCGGCGACTAGCTCTTCTGCCTCATGTTGAATAATTTCATCTGATGCAGCGACCGCTTGACCACGACGTGGATCGGATTCTTCAAGCAACAGCCATCCTTCGCTTTGCAATGTCGCAGATATTTTGGTTGAATCACTCGCAATATCACCAGTGAGTGTTACCGGCGACTCTAAAACTTCTGCGCCTTGCAATAACGATGCTTCGCGCACGATCGTCACAGGTTCGGCGGGTTGCCATGTCGGCTCTCTTCCTTTAAGACCGATTCCGTATGTCCACCAAATCGCTCCCATTGTTGCCATCCAACCAAATAAACCGGCGAGGACAACTAGAAAACCCAGTCGCGCACCCAAGTTTGTGCCAACTACTAAATATGTACCACCAATGAGAACGCCTACAGCGATTGCGACGATTACGATGCCGCGTAATTCTGGCTCCCAATTAATTGCAAGTAGCGACAACATTTACAAACCTCTCACATAATCAATAACAGCGGCGATTTGTTCATCGGTGAGCATTAATCCAAACGCAGGCATTCGACCTGAACCTTGACCTTGCTGACCGTATTTTTTGCCGAGTTCACTGCCACCTTTAATGAACGCAATCATGTCATCGCGTTGTGGAAACTGGCGCACAGCCGAACCGCCAGTGAGGTTTGGACCAAGCGCGCCACCACCGGTGATTTGTGGTTCACCATATGACCATCCTTTTGTGTGGCAACGTGCGCACGAAAAGTTTCCACTGCCTAGATCTAAATTAAACAACGCCTCGCCAAGAGTGGAGTAAGTTTTTGCTTTAACCAAACGCTCTGCTTCGGCTTGAATCTCTTGTTGCTTTGCTTCTGGCAACTTGCCGTTCTCATCACGCGGAATCTGAATACTTTTGACATATTCAATTACGGTTTGAATCTGCTGATCATTCATCGGTCCGCCACCAATAAGACCCCAAGCCGACATCGGCGAAAACGGACGACCATAATTTAAAATAAATCGAACTTCTTCATCGCTATATCGATAAAAAACAGTATTGATTGCTGGCGCTTTCCAGTTGACTTGCCTTACTTCACCAGTGGTCGGATCAGTAATCGCGTACGACGCAACACCGCCTCCGCCTTTCATTCCACCGTGACAACCTGCACAATTAAATCCACCATCTGCTGTGGTTGCAAATAATCCTCCACCCCATTCTTCAAACTGGTGTTGAAATTCTTTATCGGCTCCAACCATGCGACCAGGCTCAAGAATCCAATAGAGCGGAAGAGCGATCGTGACTATTGCAAGAAAGGCCAGACCAATTAATTGGGTGCGCTCAATCTTTTCGCCTTCGAGACGCTCATCGTCGTAATACGGTTTGCGGTTTGCAGCAAGTTTAATTTCAGAACCGACTTCACGTTTCGCCGAACGAATATTTGATAAACCGTAGAGAATCCAACCAAGCACTGACGCGAGAAGAATTACCCAGGCGATCGTCGTAGTCGTGCTGGCAAAAACCATTGAGGCAGTTGAGATAGATGAGACAATTGAAATAGTCATTTAGTGTTTACCTGCTCCGCCAACACAGTGTGGACCTTCTGCTTCTTGACCAGTTGTATTAGTTCCGATTGGTGGACCACCGAAAACTGCCCCGGTGTCAATAACCATCATTCCGTTATTTACTGAAACTCCGAAACGATCCATACCGCGTGGCGCAGGACCACCCTTTTTTTCTCCGACACGGTTGTATTGCGAGCCGTGACATGGGCACTCGAACCACTGCGAAGTTCGACATTCTGGAACTCGACAACCAAGATGTGGGCACTTCTGGTATAACGCAACAACGCCAGCACTCATTCCAGAGAAAACAGCGCCCTGACCACCGTAGGCGACTTCTGCTTTTGAAATCGCCTCTTTTGGATATTCGGTAACCCAGGATCGTGCTTCTGGCAAATACAAGAAACCACCAGCAGAACGAATTTGGCCGATTACATCGTCAATCTTGCCAGCATTAATTTTGGAGCCGAAGCCACCTTCGGCGCCCTTCCATAAAAATGCGATCAGAGCGGCCGCGAAACCGCCAAGGCTTGCACTCATCAGTGTCACTGTGGCTCGATTTAAAAATGCGCGACGCGTTTCACCGAGTGCTTCGGCATCTGGTGCAACCCATGTCTCAATTTCGGCTGGCGGCATAACAGCTACTGCACTGCGACTAGCAACGCCTAGATTTTCGGCGTCACGCGAAGAATTACGCGCAACTTTTGCCGCGTTGCGATCTCGCTTACGAGTCTCACGCGACAGCGAGCCAACACCTTTAATATCAGAGCGGCGTGTTGCAGTGAGCACAACGCCAAGACCGAGCACGGCAAGCACGGCAATTGCGATCGTGATGATTGAAGTTGAGTTCATTTAAGTAATAGTCCGATCACAATTCGAAGAAGATGCCTTCACGCCACGGGAAGACAAAGTTGAAACCAGGACCTCTGAAGAATGAACCAATAATTACGAGAACGGCCCAAAACATTAGATGCACTGTCATCAGACTTGTCATAAACTTTCGATCTTCAGGACGATTTGATTCGTTGCGATCTAAATATGGCGCAAACATTAAAGCGATTATTCCCATTCCAGGAATTGTCACGCCAGCAATCATTGGATGGAACATCGTCAACAACTCTTGCAAACCAAGAAAGTACCACGGTGCTTTCGATGGGTTTGGAGTTCGATTGAAGTTTGCTGCTTGTAACAACGGCGCATTAACAAACCATGAGAACACAAATACAAATGCAGTGCACGCAAGCGACGCGACGAATTCAACACCTAATAAGTGCGGCCATGTATGAACTTTGTCAACTGGTACTGCTTTGACATCTTGAATTGATCCTGATTTAACGACAGTAAGTAATCGCTGAGTATGTCCACCAGGTCCGGCTCCGTAAGGAATACTTCCGTTTGTTGGCGCACCAGCAACAACAGCACCAGGCTTTTCGGCTACCGCAACTCCACCACCAGCGGCTTTGCTTCGCTCAAGCAAATCAGCCGGAATTCGTGACCCTGCATCGCTACTTGCCGCAGTTGGTGCTGACACACCCGCGGCTTCGGCTGCTGCTTTTTCGCGCGCTTCTTGCGCCCGCTTAAGAAGATGTTCTGGAATGCCGGCCATCAGAGAGGTCCTGAGATTCCGCCGTCTTTACGCACGCGCCAGAAATGGATCGCGAGGAAGATGACAGTAACGAATGGGAAAAGTAAGACGTGCAACACATACCATCGCAGAAGAGTTTCTGGTCCGATCTCGACTCCGCCGAGCAAAACAAAACGAACTTGTGAACCAATCACTGGCGAGTACCCCATCATGTTCGTCCCGACGGTCACGGCCCACAACGCAAGTTGATCCCATGGCAACAAGTATCCGGTGAACGAAAGCAACAGTGTGAGGGTCAACAAAATTACGCCGATCACCCAGTTGAATTCGCGAGGCGCTTTATATGCACCATGATAAAAAACGCGTGCCATGTGCAAAAACACCGACAACACCATTAAGTGCGCTCCCCATCGATGCATGTTTCTGACCATTAATCCGAACGTCACCGATGTGTGCAACGACTGAATGTCTTGCCAAGCGTTGGCTGAAGTTGGGCGATAGAAAAACATTAAGAAAATTCCGGTGATGGTCAACAAGATGAACAAGAAGAAACTCAAGCCACCCAAGCACAGTGTGTAACTGACTTTTACAGCGTGACGCTTTACTTTTACTGGGTGCAAGTGATAAAGCACGGAGTTCATAACTACGTACGAACGGTTTCTTGGTGAGTCTGAGTAACCCTTACGAAAAATTGAACCAGGTCGGAAGATCGAGTTCCACGCTTGGCTACCTTGTAGTGACTCATTTAATTTTGTCATGCGGTCTTTAATTGTCAGACGAGATTTTTGTTCAAGCATTTGCACCATTTTATTTAATCTCCATTCTTAGAATCGCATGCCATATGAATAGCCATGATTATTCGTACGCATATGAGTTTCGCCAGTCGCTGGCGCAACGCCAACCTTGCCCAAAATAATTACTCCTGTTGGACAACGATCAACACACAACGCACAACGTGTGCAAACATCATCGTCAATAATAAACACAACCTTGTCCGAAGGATCATCACCTGGTAACTCAGTGCCATCAGCTTGTGAAATTGCTTCTGGCGAAACCATGAAGATGCACTTCCATGGACAAATATCAACGCAACCTTCGCACATGATGCATTCAGACTGATCAATATGTATGAACTGTTTTGGTTTGACTGCTTTGCTCAGATATTCGGCGTCCACCTCAACTAGTTGATAATCATCGGTATACGGCATCATCGGTGGGTTTGCGTCAGTTTTTGCCATGGCTCAACTCTTCTTCACGAGTGGACGTCCGTAAGTGGAAGTTGCTACTTCTTTGGTAACTACTTCTCCACGCTTCTGCCACCAACCAAATAGATAAATCATCAAACCGATGTAATAAACATGGATCACGACAACAATGATGTCGCGAATTGCTTCGTAACTAATAACAATTGGAAAGCTGCCGCCAATCGTGTCTGACTTTAAAATATCAAATGGTCCGTAAACGAGTTTGTCTTTGCGCCAACCTAAATTTTTATCTGCGTGGTCAATCCACTGGTGAGGCACAACACCAAACGCTAAAAACAAAACTGCAAAGACATACGCAGCACCCAACATCGCTTCGCCCCAAGTTGCCTTACGATCAAAGTTTCGGCGCTTGCCAATCGGAATTATGACAAGGCTAAGTAAAGTGGTGAATATCGCCGAAAATATAAAAGCCTGGTTGACGCCTGGCCATCTGAGAATGTCAATTGCGAGCATTAGTTGAGGGCTTGCCTTTCCTCTTAAAATCTGTTTTTAGCCTAGTCGGCAAGATAATAATGACTCTGCTTGAAACCAACTGTGAGGGTCTTTTTTCGTCACTGGTTTTCACGATTGCTCAACACCTCTCAACGAAGGCAAGCCTGACTGTTCGGGTTGTGCGCTCGTGAACTTCTCGCATTGGGTTGCGTTGCGTCTAACCTATTAAGCGCAAGGATCATGAAAAACTAGAAACTTATTGTTGAGGAGCGCAGTGGCAGGAATACCCGAGCATCTACTTAAGCGTGCACAAGAAGCACGCGACAAAGCGGCTGGCAAAATATCTGACTCTGGAGACAGCGCAACTGCTTCAAAAAATGTGCTGGTGAAAGTTGAAGAAAAAAAATCAGTCGCAAGTGCCCCAACTCCACCGCCACCTCCACCACCAGATCCTGCGTATGTTGTTGCGGCAAATACGCGCAAGAAGATTCCATTTTGGGCGATGGCTACTTTAAGTTTGTTGCCACTTTGGGCGCTGTTGTATGTACTTGCGATTCGCCCACAAGAAAAAATAGTTGAAGGACCACTTGCAGTTGGCGCCGGTGTATACGGAACTTGTGCAGGTTGTCATGGCGCCGAAGGCGCTGGTGGGGCTGGTCGAGTTCTTTACCAAGGCGAAGTTCTAAAGACTTTTCCAAAAATTGAAGACATGATTAATTTTGTTTATACGGGCTCACAGCAATATGTTTCTGCTGGGCTAAAAATTTATGGCAACCCAGATCGAGATGGTGGTGCACACGCACCGCTTTCTTACAACGGAAACCCAATGCCCCAACAAGGTGAGAAATATGGTGGCGGTTTGTCAGAGGCAGAAATCCTCGGCGTTGTCTGTCACGAGCGCTATGTGATTAGTGGCGCAGACCCTCAAAGCGAAACATGGAAAGCAGAATACGAGCGCTGGTGCGCACCCGGTTCTGAAATTTTTACTGGTCTTGAATCTGGTTCGGTTAACTTCGACAATCTTGCAGAAACATACGCTGCCATGCCTGAAGCGCCTGCTCATATCGGTACCGACCCTCGACCATTTGGCAAATAACTAATTGGTTAGTTTTTGTTCGCGCCTAGCGAGCAACGTCACAGTCTTTAACTAGTAGATAACGAATAAATCTGTTTAGCCTTGGGCCTAGATGCAAAACGAGATTGAACTAGCGCAAGACAATACTGGCGAAGTTCGACAAGTGCTGCGCACTGAGGTGCTCGTAGTTGGTGGCGGTCCAGCCGGTGCGGCTGCCGGATTTTGGTTAGCAAAACTTGGTCACGATGTAATCGTTATTGAACGCAAAAAATTTCCACGTGAAAAAACATGTGGTGATGGATTAACACCCAGAGCCGTTAAAGAACTCGGCGACATGGGTCTTAGTGATCAGTTGTCGCAGTTTCACCGTTATGAAGGTCTTCGTGCAACTGCACATGGCAAAGCACTCGAATTGAAATGGCCAACTCATCCGATTTATCCGCAGTACGGATACGTCGTGCGAAGGCGCGAACTTGACATGATGGTCGCACGAAACGCGCAAGATGCTGGTGCGAAACTTTTAGAAGAACATGATGCTATTTCACCAATCGTCGAGAACGACTGTGTGCGGGGCGCAATTGTTACGAACAAAGTTGATGGCAGCACAATTGCAATTCATGCGCAATACGTGATTATCGCCGATGGTGCGAACTCACGATTTGGTCGCGCAATCGGAACCTCGCGTGAAAAATCTTGGCCGTACGGTACGGCGATTCGTACTTATTGGAAGAGTCCAAGACACGACGAACCATGGATCGAATCGGCGTTAGATGTTAAAGATCGCAATGGCAAATCAATGCCTGGCTACGGATGGATATTTCCGGTTGGTGACGGCACTATAAATATTGGCGTCGGGCTACTTTCAACTTTTAAAAACTTTAAAGATGTCAATACTTCGCATTTGCTTGATTCATATGCTCACATGGTTGCCGACCGCTGGGAGATTGATCCAACTCAACCTGAGTGCAAAGCCACCAGTGGCAAAATCCCGATGGGCGGATCGGTCGGACCAAAAGTTGGTAACACGCACATTGTTATCGGTGATGCAGCCGGCAGTGTGAACCCATTTAATGGTGAAGGAATCGACTATGCCTATGAGACTGCTCACATTGCTGCTGAGGTATTGCACGATGCGTTGGTTGAGAAAGATGCAATGGTTTTGAAACGTTACGACCAGATTGTTGAAGAAGAGTATGGTCAATATTTTAAAGTCGCCAGATTGTTTGCACGAATCATCGGTCGCCCAGTTTTGATGCGCGAACTATCTCGAGTTGGTATTCATAGTCGAACACTTATGGAGTGGGTGCTAAGGATCATGGCTAATTTATTGCGACCAGACGAACTCGGCCCGGCCGAGGCTGCTTACAAAGCTGCGGCATTAATCGTCCGCGCAATGCCCGACGCCTAACTAGTTAACTAGCTAATTAATTAGCTAACCAACTAGCAAGTTGTTGTAAAGTCGCAGTGTGAGCACCAACAGTCGAACCTCTAATTTGCTGTTCAGTTATTTCTCTTTTCTTCAGACTCTTGTGTTACCTCTGCTTGAAATTTTGCCCCCATTTTTGCGAACTTTTGTTTTTAAATTGCTGTTCAAAGAGTTTGGCAAAAACGTGTTTATTGATTACAAGTGTTATTTCAGATATCCATCAAAAATCAAAATTGGAAATAATGTCTCAATTAACCGTGGGTGTGAGTTCTATCCATCACGCCAATTCAAAGATGCGTACATAATTCTTGAAGACGACACTGTGCTGGGGCCAAATATCATTTTCTTCGGTGCTGGGCAAGACCCATCAACCCCAGAATTACCCGATATCGCAGCAACAATTCGCGTCGCCCGCGGTGCATACATAGGTGGCAACTCAACAATTCGTTACGGAGTAACTATCGGTGCTGGCGCAGTCGTTGCCGCCGGTTCTGTGGTCACAAAAGATGTTCCTGAAAATACAGTTGTCGGTGGGGTTCCAGCACGCTACATAAAGCCGCGTTACAACAAAAATTAACAATCTCTGAGGGGATTACCTAGTTATCTAGTGCTTCACTCGCAATACGGTGGGCATTAGCCATCGCCAGCAACCCAATTGATGTGCCTGGTATCGAAGGCAAAACACTTGTATCGACAATGTGAACATGCTTCCAGCCGAATGGTCGGCCAAGATTGTCGGTGTCGGTTGGAAGCTTCGGATTAGCAGACATTGGAAACGATGAACCAAAGTGATATCCCAACGAGGAAAACCAATCTTGGCGCATGAAACCAAGTGCGGTCATTGCTCTTCTACGAAAGATCTTTTTCAGTCTTGAATTTAGAAGTGCGATTATTAGTTTTTGATTTGGGTGTTGAATCCGTTTCGATTCGATTTGTGCGATACCACTTTTAAACTCGTTTCCGAGTCGCATCACATATTGTGATCCGTGTGCTGAGTGCGTATTTACCATTGCGATCAACAAGTTGCCACTAATAAACTTTGCCAACTTTCCTCGTACGGAATTAACAGTTTTATGATTCAAGCCCAGTTTTGACATAGCAACTTCATTGGGCTGAGATACTTGCACATGCACCCAATGCTCAGAAAGTTGGGGTTCTTTGAACTCTAGAAACAAATTCGATTGAGTATTTTGATTCGGCCAGTCCACAGGATAATGAACCGCTGATACAAATGGTTGAAGAAAACCTCCAGTTTGTTTAATAGTCGCTTCAAAACCAGACATATTTTGTGACTGCAACATGATTCTCGTACTATTCACAGCGCCAGCCGCCAAGAATAATCGATCTGCTTCAATAATTTTTTGCTCTCCACTGACTTCACTGATCATTGATATTTTTACACTTGAACCTTGTTCGTTAATTGTTACAACATTCCAGCCCCCTAAATACTCGATCTGCTGATCTAATTGCATCCGACTTATATCTAGCTCTGCTTTATATATAGCGTCATAAACGCAACCAGCGTTGCAATATCCACAGTAATTACAGCCTTTGAGATTGTCGACGTTCTTAGATCGAGTCATTACTCTGGCTTGCCCAAAGACTTCTGGCGAATCAATTGTTGATCGTGTAGAACTACTCAAAGTTTGTAATAACTTGTGCTGTCCTTTCGTCAAACGCAAACTCTCACCTGAATCTTGCTTCAAAGCTGGAAAATATTTAGAAAGTTCATCAACTGGTTCGGAACATGAAATATTTTGCACACACTCACGCATGTGCTCGAGAATTTCTTCACGCGATATGGGCCAATCTTTGATATCTGATTCGGCGGGTGGCAAAAAAGCCGCACCCCAACCCGCGCTAAACCCACCCAAAGCCAATGAATAACTAGGTGACGACCGAGAAAAAGTGCCCGACTTTACGGATTCTGAGTTATCACTGGAGTAAAAATAATCAGACCCTAAAACCAATTTTTTTGGGATGGCTGAATTTGAATTTGCCGTGAAATTGCTCGCCAGGCTTTTTACATCGTCGTCAGACCAATTCATCGGTTGGTTCATCGACATTCGCAATTTAATCTTTTGTCGCTCAGGGTCAAGTTGACGACCAACATCAATCACAAGCGGCTTGATACCTGCTTTAGTAATCGCTTTCAGTGCACCTACCGCAGAGAGACCTGAGCCAACTACAACAACCTTCATTGAAAGTAGTTACTTCGGTTCAAGTTCTGACAACGAATTTGAAATTCTCGAAATCTGAGATTTAGTTAATTGGTGATAACAAGGTAAGTAAACCCCGTTTGAATACAGTCGGTCCGCGTTGGGTGTGACACCTTGAAACGGATAACTCTCCAAGCCGCTTATCTTGACCAAACTCGTGGTCGCACAATCAACCCCACGTGAAGTTAATTGTTTTTGAAACTCATTAAAGTTGTCTGCGTAGACGATGTACTGCCAGAAAACATTTTCTCCACCATCTGCGCCGATTGGTCGGTCATTGAAATTATGAGAACTATTGATCTGATTAATCGCTGATTTTCTCTTCAAATCTTTTTCTTCCATCTGTTTTATCTGCTGCAACCCAACCTTCGCCTGAATTGAGGTATACGACTCAAACCACTCAGGCGGAAGGCTGGACAATGGTTGCTGATCTCGATCACCAGTAAATTTTGTGAGTTTCGAGCCACCACGCCAAGTCAGAAAACGAAGTACAGGAAAAGTTAAGATCGCAAAAATAATCGGCTGTGACGCAAAGTTTCGAATTAAATCAGTTTGAACTTTCTTAATCAAACGAGATCGCGAAGGTTTCGAGAGCTTTCGCTGATCATTGCCAAGACTGCTAGCCATTTCGGAGTCATCAGTGAAAACAAAACCACCACCATAAGTATCAAGAGTTTTCACAGAAGATGCGCTGTACACACTCACATCACCAAACAACCCGATTTTGTCACCACGAAATTTACCATTCAAGCACTGCGAGAAGTCTTCGATGATAAATACCCCGGCATTTCGTAGCGTCTTACAAAGCGCTTCAACATCAGGAACAATCCCAAACAAATAGGTCAAAATTGCAACGCGCGGACTCGACTTCAATGCTTCAGTCAATGCATTCTCAGAAAAACAAACTGTTGATTGATCAATATCAACAAACACTGGCACCAAATTGAGATCTAAAACGACATCCAAAATCGGTTTGATAGTGATCGGTGGCATCAGCACAACAGATCCTGCTGGTAAGTCAAGATTCTTCAGAACTGCGTGAATTCCAGTTCGCGCAAAAGGAAACACAACACAATGTTTTCGGCCGACATAATTTGCAAAAGTTGTTTCAAAACGAGCCACCGTACGTGGATCATTTATCTTTGAAAAGAGCGAGCGAA
This sequence comes from Actinomycetota bacterium, assembly GCA_037142305.1. Lineage (GTDB taxonomy): Bacteria > Actinomycetota > Acidimicrobiia > Acidimicrobiales > Ilumatobacteraceae > BACL27. Next base: position 7,267 of record JBAXAW010000018.1, on the reverse strand, counting down.
CGAGCCACGCAAAGTCTTCGAACAACGTATGCGATATCCGACCCCGCGAAATCGGCAATTTCATACCGAGCAGACTACTTCGTTGACTTCATCTGTGATCAGATTCATCTTCGACACACTTTGATTTGGTGAATAAGTATTTATAAATTCACGCAGACTGATTTGGCTTGCACCACTGTCATTGCGACAAGTCTTGATTGTTGGTGATGCAAGTCGAACAATCCAACCGTTTGCCAGCACTCCTCGATCTCCGTTATCAAGCATGTCAACAAGACTTGGTAACTCAAGAACCCGCGTCGGCATTGTGCCGTTTGTGTTGACGATTGCGAACCACATCACCGAATCACCAAACATGTTTGCCAACATCACACACGACGACCGTTTTGCAATATCAGTGCAATCAAGTTCACCTTGCGTTCCGGACGCTACAAATATCTTTCGACCGTCATCCAGACTTAAGGATGCATCACTTAGCGTGCGACCATTTTCAATTGAAAACCCGTCAGTCGTCGAAAATGTTGAGATAACCGCGACAAGTTCGATATTTTTTTCTACTGAATCTTGCATCACAGCAACATCTGATCCACGACCAAAGCAGTCATTACATGAGATGATGATTAAAAAAAATCCTGAGAGTGTAAGCAAACCAAACGCGAGCCAGAGACGCGAATTTAGTAACTGACGCACTAGTAAATAATACTAAGACTCAGTGGATCAGCTGAATGACTAAAAGCTAGCGAGCACCAGCAGTATTGAGTTGTGGCGCATTTACTGATTTGCTGCCTGTTTCAAGTCTCATTTGCTCGAAGTAACTCAAGATCTGCAACTCAACCCCAAGATCTACATTGCGCACAGAAACACTGCTCGGCGTAGACAACACAACTGGAGCAAAGTTAAGAATCGATGTTATACCTGCTTCTACAAGTGAGTCGGCTGCAGCCTGTGATGCAGCCGACGAAGTGGTAATCACACCAATACTTATCTTCTCATCTCGGACAATATTTTTTAGATCATTCACATCACCCACAGTTAGCGAACTTGTAGTGCGACCAATTTTTTTTGGATCGTTATCAACGATTGCTACAACTGGAAACCCACGAGATAAAAAGCCATCAAACTTGGCAAGTGCACAGCCCAAATTTCCGGCGCCGACAACTACTACATTCCATTCACGCATTAAACCCAGTTCACGTTTTATTTGGTGAGTCAAATATGTAACTTCGTATCCAACGCCTCGAGTTCCGTAACTTCCGAGGTATGAAAGATCTTTTCGCACCTTGGCTGCGTTCACTCCCGCGAGGGCTGCAAGTTCATCACTAGAAAATCGAAGAACATTTGTTGCCGCGAGGTTGTTAAGAATCTGCAAGTAGATCGGCAAACGAGCAATCGCTGCGTCTGGTATTTTGCGTCGTTGAAGTTGCGTCATGGTTTCTAGGGTAGGGCTTAGTGCATTAATTCACTAAGTCAAACGCATCTTTTAGCGTTTAGTAGTCAAGACTTTTGTCACCAGAGTTATCGTTCGGTAGTGCTAATCGCAGTCTTCACAGCCTCAGCCAATCAAACTAATGCAACGCTTGCGGGCGTAGCGACGCTCATTGCCTGCGCTTTTGCGTTGATCACGTTTGATCGCTGGCAAATTCGAGGTCAGTCGCACGAATTGGCTTGGACAATTGCCATGATTCTTTTTGCGGTCGGTTCGCTGGCTTTATGGTGGGCTGAGACAACTGGTTGGACATTATTTATATTTAAAATCTTTTTCGTTTCTGGTGCAGTGCTCAACGTTGCATGGCTAGCACTAGGCACGATTTATTTGTTGACTGGCAAAACTACTGGCGACCGTGTTCGTAAATATTTAACAAGTCTGAGTACATTTTCTATTGGCGTCGTCTTGATTGCGCCCGCGAAACGAGAAATAGTTGATGGCGAGTTTCCTTCGGCGCGTCAGTTATTCGGTGTTGCTCCACGAGTTCTTGCCGCCGTTGGTTCTGGTGTGCCGGCACTGATAATAATTTTTGGTGCGCTGTGGTCAACCTTCAGGGTGATCCGAAAAGCAACACCATCTTTGGCACAAAAAAATGTGCGCATCGTTAAATCACCAAAGCGGTTGGCGCTTGGCAATGTTCTTGTTGCCACAGGCACAATTGTGCTTTCGGCGAGTGGATCTTTCGCTGGTCGCCTTGGCAAAGATCGAGCGTTTGCCATCACATTACTAATCGGTTTATGTATTTTATTTTCAGGATTTTTGGTCGCCAGTAATTCGACTCACAAAAATACGAAAGATAATTCAGTTGCGCGCAACAGCTAACAGTAACTAGCGAATCACTAGCGAAGCAATGCCCGCCGCAAAGATAACTAGCAGTAGCAAAGCAATCGTCAGAGTTGTCGCAGGTCGCATGATCTAAAGATTAACGAGTCGGGCTAATTTTTACTGATGTAGTGACTGAGACCGAATCTTGGCTAGGCGAATCGGTAGGGGTCGACAGAATGATTAAATCTCCTTGACCAATCTGTAGCTCATTTGCTGCCGATCCACGATCTACACACAGCGAAAGCATCCCGTATGAGTCAACTACGAGCCCAAGACCACTTCCAATTTGGTCATAACTGCGAACAATTTTTAATGCTCGAACAACCGGTTCGCGAGATGCACTCGCACCACTCAAAAGAGAACCGATTTCAACGCGCACGACTTCGCCAAAAGCTGTGACTTCGTCTGGCCCAATATTGAGTTGACAATTGCCGAAGCGATCGACCCATGTGACCTCACCGTGCAATGAACCATTTTCTTCTCGCGGCAGAGGTACGACGCCTGGCAGCAATAAAGCTGGATCAATCAACTCTCCGAGTTCACTGAGGTCGACACCGTTACAAAGATGCGCGGCAACCGGGCCAAAAATATCTCGACCAGCAAATGTTTCGCCTGGCGCCTCGAGATGGTAGTCAGTATTAGTTAAGCAAACTGCTCGCCCAGCACCACCAGTAAGTGCGATAGCCATCGCCAATAATCCGTTGTCTGGGCCAACGAAAACACCTTTGCAATCTGCAACTTCAACAGCGATTGCGCGGCGGGTCGAACCAACCCCCGGATCAACAACTGCAAGCACAACACCACTTGCGACATACGACACACATCGCGCAAGACTCAGAGAACCTGCACGAACATCAAACGGTTCGATTTCGTGTGTTAGGTCAACCACACGACAAGTTGGAGCAATTTCATAAATCACACTTTTGACAACGCCAACAAATTCGTCGCGTGTGCCGTAGTCAGACAGAAAAGAAATTGTCGAATATTTTTTTGTCATCGGCGTCTCACGATACTGAAAATCGTAAGAGCCGGTGCCAACCCCCCGACGGCACCGGCTCAAACGGCGCAGCTCTTGCGAGCGCGACTCCCAGTTGGGGGGTTACCCCGTCCGGTGATCTTGCGACATCTCTATTGTCACTTTAGACACGATTAACAGGTATCAAACAAATTTTGGTAGAAATTATCAACATTTAGTTTCAAAGAAATCTATTGACCAAGCTCTTTACTTCGAGCCGTTGCTGCGTGTACCGCTGCTGAGATAATTTCTGCAAAATGCTTATTCTCAAGTGTGGCAATGCCTGCGGCCGTTGTACCACTTGGGGACGTTACGTTTTGCCGCAACTTGGCTGGGCTATCAGCACTTTGCGCCAGCAACGCTGATGAGCCAACCAGGAGTTGTCGAACAAGATCATTGGCAACTTCAGCCGATAATCCTTGTTGCACTCCGGCATCTATTAACGCTTCGGCTAGCAAGAAAATATACGCAGGGCCGCTTCCAGATAAGCCAGTTACGGCATCAAGCAGATTTTCTTCAACATCAACAACTTTGCCAACACTCTGCAGAATTTTTTTCGCCCATGAAATTTGGTCACTTGAACAGTTGGCACTCGCCGCCATGGCTGACGCACCCTGAGCAATTAGCGCAGGAGTATTCGGCATCGCGCGCACAATTGAAATTGAGTTTCCACAAGCACTTTCGATAGAAGCGATAGCTACTCCGGCAGCAATTGACAACAACTGCTTGACGCCAAAATTTTTAAGTGTTGAGCAAATTTCAGCAACATCATTGGGTTTAACCGCGATAATTACTGAATCACATTTCAGCATTTGCTCAGCAATAACTGACTCTGGAAAATCTTTGCTTAAGTTCGCTCGGCGCTCAGCACTTTTCTCAACTATCACTAATTCATTAGGTGGTAAAAATTTTTCGGCAACTAAACCTCGAGCGAGTGCTGCACCCATATTGCCCCCGCCAACTATGACAAGAGACGGGCTGCTCATAACAAGATCGCCCTGCGCACGGTAAATAGCCTAGTTAGACGCACTCGAACCACCTAACGGCTTCCCCGACCGCTCCGCAGTTCGAGTGCTACTGCGTTGTGTACGCATGACTTTCGCTTTGGCAAAGCCAATTTCGAGCAAGCTCCAAAAAAGTTGTTCAACTACTGAGTAGATGGTGCCAATCACACGATCTAACTCTCTTTCAGCAAGTGCAGTAAGCACTAATTCGCCGCGCAAAAATATTGCATCTTCAACTCCGATTGAAAAATGAGCTCCGACTAGTTTTTCATTTCGGCGCAAAATCGTCTCATATAAAAGCTCGGCGTTTTGTTCTGGCGCGGGCATCACATAAGTCTCATAACGCAAAGTTCTTTGACCAAGCGTCAGCCAAATTGTCGTGAAATCTTTTTCTTCTCCACGCATTCTGATAAACCATCTGATTTCGTCGCCTTCGGCACGGTCAACTGCTTCAATGTTCGGATAACTCGATCGAATGCGCCCTAACCATTCGTCAATTTGTCGCTCAACGCGCGCAATCGCCGCGTCGTCGAATAAATCGCTCACGAGATTATGAGCAAGCAACCAATTGTCGCGCCGCAAGTGCGTCGTACACGCCGATCACACTGGCAGCCGTCGAAGCCCATGAATAATTTCTTGCTCGGTGAGCAGCGTGGGTGCCCATTGAAAGACTCAAAATTGGATCATCCAGCAGGCGGCGCGTATAGCCAGCGAAGGTTTCAACGTCACGATTTTTAACTACATAGCCAGTTTTTTCGTGCTCTACAAGATTTAAAAGCCCGCCGACAGCGCTCGCCACAACTGGGATGCCACACGCGGCGGCTTCAAGCGCCACGAGACCAAAGCTTTCACTTCGTGACGGCACCAGAACAACATCGGCAGCACGATAGTAAGTACTCAACAAATGGTGCGGTTGTGGCTCAACAAAATGAACGCGACCAGTTAGTCCAAGATCGACTATCAGCCGTTGAACATGGTTGGTCTCACTTGAACCAAATGTTCCACTTGCTCCACCGACGACCATTAGTTCTGCATCGGTGCGCTTAAGTGCTGCCAGAGTCTGTACTGCAACGTCAACACCTTTAAGTGGTTGTATTCGTCCGACGAACAAAAGCAATGGCTTGTTGCCCCAGCCGAGTGCATTTCGAGCGCCGCGACGATCACCCGGCGAAAAAAATGCAGTGTCAACTCCAGGTGATGCAACAGTCAATGCTCCGGGAGATTTTCCGTACAGTGAACGAAATTGACTTAACTCTTCTGGGCAACTTACGCAGATTGCGTCAGCACATCCGATGATCTCAAGTTCAGCACGCTCACGAACAACTGATTCGGTGTCTCCACCAAGAGATTTAACTCGTGCCAGAGTATGAAAAGTTGTAACTAACGGCAATCCAAGTTGATGCTTGAGACGATGTCCAACTAAACCAGATAACCAATAATTGGCGTGAAGCACATCGGTGCCACCCTTAAGTTCGATATCTCTAGCCACTGCTTGAGTGAATTCGTCAACAACATCAAGTAGCTCGTCTTTTGCTAGATCAAACTTTCCGGCTTTGATGTGTACAACTTTGTGATTTGGTTCGACATCAATAACTTCTGGCAGTCCTTCGCGCCATGCACGTGTATACGTCGTGCATTGCAAACCTTTTTGTGCCATTGCCGAAACAAGTTCGCGAACATATACGTTCATTCCACCACCGTCGCCAACACCTGGCTGAGCCAAGGGCGACGTGTGCATCGAAATTATCGCAACGCGCTTCATTGAAATATAAAACCTATCGTTTTGGTCGGGTTTTGCCTCTGCCGTGATGTTAAGGCCGTGATATTAAGGCTGTGTTTACAAGAGAATTAAATTACTTATTCTTCGAAATTAGTCTGAGAGAAGTGAGTCGACGTTGACGCCGTCGACTTTGTAGCGCTTCACAAGTTGCGTTGTCAATGCATCAATCGATACGAAAAGTGCTTTTCGCTCAAGCGATTGTGAAATTTCAAAACGCGAAAGTTGTTGAACAACATTGTCAAGTGACTGGTCATCAAGAATTCGCAGGTCACCAAAACTGATTTCTTGGCAAAGTTTCTCAAGTTCAACTATCAATGCGTGTTCAGCAGAAATATTCGTTTCTCGCGGTGGACGCGATGATCCACCGCCGTGTTCTTGGCCGAAAACATTTGCAATGTCCGAAACGCTGATACCGGAAGCCGGCGTGCCATCTACGCGACGGCGCTGCTCGTCGCGTGCTAAATCGCATCGTCCCTGAGCCATGCGACGCACGAACGAAATTACATCCTCTTGCATTTGCAATGCTGCGCGAGCAACTCGAATTTCGGCAGTTGACATTGATTCTGCGTTTAAAATGTCTGTCATTAACACCCTCCAGAAACTGGTGGTAAAACTGCGACTTCGTCAGCGTCGCCAACCGCAGCAGCACCAATTGCTTCCTCGCCGTTCAGCCACACACGACAGGTACCGAGCACTTTTGCAAAGTCGCTACCAAATTCAAGAACTGCGGTGCTCAAAACTTCGTCAACAGTCGACCCCTGAATTTCACGGCTTGCTGTACCCGCAGCCTGTCGCGCAGATGCGAAAAGTAGCAAATGTGCCATGTACTAATCGTACTCAAGCCACTACCCTGCGTTGAGTGTCTGTACGAGGTGAATCAAATTTGAAGACAAGATTGCTTGTTCTACGACATGGACAATCAGAATGGAATGCCCTTGGTCGATGGCAAGGTCAAGCAGATATCGCACTCACACCTGAAGGTATTGAACAAGCGCGTCAGGCCGCAAAAAAAATTGGCAAGTTTGATTTGATTGCCGCAAGTTCATTACAACGCGCCCGACATACCGCCGAAATTATCGCCGAGAAACATGGCGTTAATGATTTGATTATTGATGATCGTCTCAAGGAATCTTTTATTGGGCCATGGGAAGGTTTGACAT
>JBAXAW010000017.1:0-22435 GCA_037142305.1 Actinomycetota bacterium | reverse complement strand
TAGTTAATTAGTTCGGGCGGCCAAGGTGGCTTCGAAGGTCATTCTTTCGCCATTCCGTGAAATCTCAATTTTGACTTTCTGACCAGGAACCGCATCGCGAATAGCCGCTACGAGGCCAGCTTGCCCGTCAATTGGTTCGCCATCGACAGACAGCACGATGTCGTTGACGACAATACCAGCGCCATCGGCAGGTGACCCTGCTCGAACATCGGTAATTATCGCGCCTTGACCACCATCTTCACGACCTGTTAAGCCGACCCCCAGAAAGCCCTCACGGCGTTCAACACCGTTTGCTTGCGCACGAAGTTGCTCAATCACAATTAACACTTCATCCACCGAAATGGAAAATCCGATGTTGGTCGCGGCCGACTCTGAATCTCCGCGTGCCACGGCTGTATTTATGCCGACTACTTCACCTTTTAAGTTGACTAATGGCCCACCCGAATTGCCAGAAGAAATTGCTGCATCGGTTTGGATCAAAGAGTTCAGCGCCCCAGATTCTGTTTCAATTGTCCGTTTCATCGCCGAAACGATGCCTGACGTGACCGTCGGCCCGCCATCTAAGGCAAGTGCGTAGCCAATCGCGATTACAGCATCACCGATTTTTACACTGCCAGGTTTTGCAAAAGTTGCGGCAACCAAACCAGTTGCTTCTACTTTTAATAATGCGAGATCGTTGCCGACGTCAGTCGCCAATACCTTTGCAACGCGAGGTTCGGTCTCTCCAGCAAAACGCACGACTACTGAAGTTGCGGTTTCAACGACATGCGCGTTTGTTAAAATCTCACCATCTGATGTGAGTACAACTCCAGTACCAACCGCACGACCACCGGCACCGGCTTCGCCCAAAGTTGAAATCACCGTGACAACACTGTTAGCGAGTCGTGTCGCAACTAACAAAATTAATGAGTCAGCCTTATTGGCGCTGTCAGATGCGACAACAACTGGTGCTGAAGTTACTTGAGTAACTGTTGCTGCCGAATTTGCGTCTCTTAGATTTGTCTCTCGCTCAACATATGCGCCTACGATTCCACCGATTAAGCCAAACAAAGAAGCGAAAACTGCAAGTCCAAAAATTGTTCGACCTCGTCTCGGACCAGAAGAATTGTCTTGCAACGATTGCTGACGACCGTTGAATTGCGACAACGAAGGTGGCGGCAACTTTGATGAACCGTGATCGTGCTGTTCTGGTAGTGAGGATGAATCAATTTGCGTGTAATCACTCATAAATAGTTTCTATCGTTAATTAGATGCAAATTTTTGCCTAACCCAGAAAGTCTTAAGGAATTCTTATGCAAAATCAGGTGGTACTGCCCAAGTTATATCCCGATTGTTTAGTCTGATCGCGATTTTCTCGGCAAGATTTGAAATAAAAGGCAAATAAACAGTTGAACCAGGCAGAACTTGACTCGGGTCAATCACAGGTCTTCCGTAAAGCTTTTTGCCAACTCGGGACGGGTCTTCGTCAACAAAAAACTTGACATCGAGTTCTAGTTCTCCGAATAGCCATAAAGCATTAATCGACGTTCCGAATATTCCAAAAGACTTCGATTTCGCGAGCGAACTTGCGTGCTTCTTTACTTCGTTCAACCAACGAACTGAGTCACCAACCCATGCCGTATCTAGATTCGCGCTGTTTGTGGTCTTTACTGCTTTGCTGGGCTTGCAAACCGCCCAACACTCGCGAGTTTCAATTCGAGACTCAATTCGAACAACGTCAAAACCCGCATTTTCTAGAAATATTTTAAGTGTCGCCACCGAAAAATGCGAACAGTGGTCGGCGATCAGCAACTTAAACGGGTCTTTCGAGCAATCCGGAACCGCGATAACGAGGTGACCGTTTTCGTTCAACATTGCACCTAGCAATTTCATAGTCTCAATTGGCGAAACGAGATGTTCAAGGGAATGCGACATCGAAATCAAGTCAAATTTTAAACTTTTGTCAAGTTCACCAACAAGAAGTTTTTTGAAGTTCGGTATTGCTGAAAGTTTATTTTGTTCGCGGTCATCAAGGTCAAACCCAAACAGATTGAAATCACTTCTTAACTTTGCAAATGACCAAAGCAATGTGCCCGCGCCACAACCAAAATCGAGAACTGCACCACCCTGTTTGGTTTGACTTGTTTGAACTACTGAATCAACAAACAGATCACCGCGACCCGATGCTGCGCCTTCGATAAATACTGTTTGATCGTTGTCGCTGGTCTGATAATACGACGCGTAATCGCTGTAAATTTCGGATGCAGATTTCTGCCATTCATCTGTCACTTCGGCCTGCGGAAACCCGCAAGCTTTACAAATAGCGATGTTCAAACCACGACGCCATGGTTTAACGTCTGAAGTAATCGTGCGAAAGTCGGAGAACGACGGCACTCTTGTCAGATTTTTGCTCTCGCAATAAATGCAATACATCGATCTAAACCCTAGATATAAAAACTAGAACTGGATTTTAGATCCAATGTTGTTGTTAGGAGTTTTGGATTTTGATTTCGATGTCAACGCCAGCAGGAAGCTCTAAACGTTGAAGACTGTCAATTGTCTTGGCGTTTGGGTCAACAATATCGATCAAGCGTTTGTGAATTCGCATTTCAAAATGTTCGCGCGAGTCTTTGTCAACGTGTGGGCCACGAATAACTGTGAAACGATGCTTGTCAGTAGGCAATGGAATCGGTCCACGCACCGTCGCACTCGTGCGAGTCACCGTTTCGACGATCTTCTTTGCAGATTCGTCAATGTTTTGGTGATCAAACGCCTTGAGACGGATGCGGATGCTTTGTGCCATCAGAGTGAACCGGTTCTGAAACGATCTACTTGAGAATCTTCGTTACGCGACCCGCACCAACAGTGCGACCGCCTTCACGAATTGCGAAGCGAAGACCTTCAACCATGGCGATTGCCTTGCCGAGTTCAACTGTCATTGTTACGTTGTCGCCAGGCATAACCATTTCTGTGCCCTTTGGAAGTTCAACAGTGCCAGTTACGTCAGTTGTTCTAAAGAAGAACTGTGGTCGGTAGTTATTAAAGAAAGGCTTATGGCGTCCGCCTTCTTCCTTCTTCAATACATAGACCTGACCTTCAAAGTTCGTGTGTGGCGTGATTGAACCTGGTGCACACAACACTTGACCGCGCTCAACTTCTTCTTTTTTAGTTCCACGAAGAAGAGCACCAATGTTGTCGCCTGCTTGACCTTCGTCGAGCAACTTACGGAACATTTCTACACCTGTGCAAACTGTCTTTTGTGTGTCACGAAGTCCGACGATTTCAATTTCGTCACCTGTGTGAACTTTGCCTTGCTCAACTTTGCCAGTTACTACTGTTCCGCGACCAGTAATCGTGAACACGTCTTCAATTGGCATCAAGAAAGGCTTGTCGAGTTCGCGCTTTGGCTCTGGGATTGCATCATCACATGCTTTCATGAGATCCATGATCTTTTCTTGCCAAGCAGCATCGCCTTCAAGGGCTTTGAGTGCCGAGACACGAACGACTGGGCAATTCTTGCCGTCGAACTCATATGAAGTGAGCAAATCACGAACTTCTTCTTCAACAAGTTGCAACATGTCTTCGTCATCAACTGAGTCTGATTTATTGAGTGCAACAACGATGTATGGCACACCAACTTGGCGAGCAAGAAGTACGTGCTCACGAGTTTGTGGCATTGGGCCATCAGTTGCGGCTACTACCAAGATTGCGCCGTCTACTTGAGCAGCACCAGTGATCATGTTCTTGATGTAGTCAGCGTGACCTGGCATGTCAACGTGCGCGTAGTGACGCTTCTCGGTGTTGTACTCAATGTGAGCGATCGAAATCGTAATACCACGAGCTTTTTCTTCTGGTGCCTTATCGATTTGATCGAAAGGTGTGTACTCAGCAAGGCCTTTGCCTGCGAGTGTCTTTGAGATCGCTGCAGTAAGTGTTGTTTTGCCGTGGTCAATGTGACCCATCGTTCCGATGTTTACGTGTGGCTTGACGCGCTCGAATTTCGCTTTACTCATTGTTCTTCTCCCTATTTATTGTCTTAATTGTCGTTAATTGTCGGTGTCTGTAGTTACTTCTAAAACTTTGGCTTGCTTGACTATTCGCCACGCACGCGCTTGATGATTTCTATTGATATTGCTTCGGGCACTTGCTGATACGAATGAAACTGCATCGTATAAGTCGCACGCCCTTGTGTGCGAGAACGCAGGTCTGTACTGTATCCGAACATTTCGGAAAGCGGAACCTGCGACTTAACGATTTGTGCATTTCCGTTTGCTTCCATGCCTTCAATACGACCTCGACGGCTTGAAAGATCGCCAATCACATCTCCCATGTAGTCCTCTGGAGTAACAACTTCGACGGCCATAATCGGCTCAAGAAGCACAGGCTTTGCGAGTTGGGCTGCCTTGCGAAACACCATCTGACCAGCAATTTTGAAAGCCATTTCGCTCGAGTCAACGTCGTGGTACTGACCGTCCATAAGTGAGACTTTTACGTCAACCGTTGGGTACCCAGCGAGCACGCCGTTGTCTAGTGCCGATTGAATACCTTGGTTTACTGGCTGAATATACTCGCGCGGAATTCGACCACCGGTGATTTCATCTTCGAATTGATAACCGCCGCCCGGGCCACTTGGCTCGATCGTTACTTTTACAACTGCGAATTGTCCAGAACCACCAGTTTGTTTGATGTGTCGGTATTCGATGTTCTCAATTTTCTTCGTAATCGTTTCGCGATATGCAACTTGTGGCTTACCAACAGTTGCATCAACAGCGAACTCGCGTTGCATACGGTCAACAAGAATTTCAAGGTGCAACTCACCCATTCCTGAAATAACAGTCTGACCAGTTTCGATGTCTGTACGCACACGGAAAGTTGGGTCTTCGTCAGACAAAGACTTAAGTGCTTTGCCGAGTTTGTCTTGATCGTTCTTAGTTTTTGGCTCAATTGCCACGTGAATAACTGGCTCAGGGAAAATCATTCGCTCTAAAATGATCGGGTTTTCACGATCGCAAAGTGTGTCGCCGGTTGTTACATCTTTGAAACCAAGACCAGCAACAATGTCGCCAGCCATCGCGAATTCAATGTCTTCGCGTTGGTTCGCATGCATCAACAACAAACGACCGACGCGTTCGCGCTTTTCTTTAACAGAGTTGTAAACCTCGTCACCCTTGGTGATCGTGCCTGAATAAACGCGGAAATACGTCAAGCGACCAAATGGGTCAGCAACAATTTTGAATGCTAAGGCCGCGAACGGACCCTTTTCATCTGAAGTACGAGTGATGTGTTCGTCGCCCTTGATGTTTGTTCCGGTTGCCGCCGGAATGTCAATCGGGCATGGCATGTAGTCAACAACGGCATCCAACATTTGTTGCACGCCTTTGTTTTTAAATGCTGAACCGCACAAAATTGGCACGAAACTGAAAGCCAGGGTTCCTTTACGAAGACCCATTCGCAGATCTTCTTCGCTCAAATCGTCATTGAGAAGAAATTTCTCCATAAGTTGTTCGTCTTCTGACGCAACAAGATCTAACAGCTCGGCGCGATACTCTTTGGCCTTGTCAAGATAATCAGCAGGAATATCTTCTTCGTGATATTCGGAATCTTTTTCATCGCCATCCCAGACGATTGATTTCATTTTTACAATGTCAATCAAACCTTTGAAGCCAGCCTCGGCGCCATATGGCAATTGCAATACAGCAGGGACAGTTGCGAGACGATCTTTGATCATGTCGAGAGTGCGATAAAAGTTTGCGCCGGTGCGATCCATTTTATTGATGAAACACATACGCGGAACTTTGTATTTATTGGCTTGACGCCAAACAGTTTCTGTTTGTGGCTCTACACCAGCAACCGAGTCGAACACGGCAACAGCGCCGTCAAGTACGCGCAACGAACGCTCTACTTCAATTGTGAAGTCAACGTGACCAGGAGTATCAATGATGTTGATGCGATGCCCACGCCAAACCGCAGTTGTCGCAGCCGAAGTAATTGTGATGCCACGCTCTTGTTCTTGAACCATGAAGTCCATGACGGCTGCACCTTCGTGCACTTCGCCGATCTTGTATGTCTTGCCGGTGTAGTAAAGAACTCGTTCAGTGGTTGTGGTTTTGCCGGCGTCAATGTGCGCCATGATGCCGATGTTCCGATATTTTTCAAGAGGATATTCACGTGATGCCATGGGGGTTACCTAAAAAGTTTTGCTCAGTATTACCAGCGGTAGTGAGCGAACGCTTTGTTCGACTCCGCCATTTTTTGCATATCTTCGCGCTTCTTCATTGATGCTCCCAGTCCATTGGACGCGTCCATCAATTCGCTAGCGAGACATTCAGCCATTGTCTTTTCGCGACGACTGCGCGCGTTTTCTACGATCCAACGAATCGCCAAAGTTGTTGCACGACGAGGTCGCACTTCAACTGGTACTTGATAAGTTGCGCCACCAACGCGACGACTTCGAACTTCTAGTGGCGGTTTCACATTGTCAACTGCACGCTTCACTGCAGTGAGTGGCTCTGCACCCATTTTTGCTTCCATGACTTTCATTGCGTCATAGACAATTGATTCGGCGATGCTCTTTTTGCCGTGCAACATAACTTTGTTGACGATCTGAGTTACAAGTGATGAGCGATAAACAGGATCTGCTGCGAACTCGCGTCGGGTTACTGGACCTTTACGTGGCATAAATAAACCTTTACTTGCTCTTCTTCGCGCCATAACGGCTACGAGATTGCTTGCGGTCTTTGACTCCGGCGGCGTCAAGTGCGCCACGAATAACTTTGTAACGAACACCAGGAAGATCGCGAACACGACCGCCACGCACAAGCACGATTGAGTGCTCTTGCAAGTTGTGTCCTTCGCCTGGGATATATGCGGTAATTTCTACGCCACTCGTCAGACGCACACGCGCAACTTTGCGCAACGCCGAGTTTGGCTTTTTCGGTGTGGTTGTAAAAACACGCGTGCATACTCCACGACGCTGAGGAGAACCCTTAAGCGCCGGAGTCTTAGTCTTTGAAGACTTTGAGCTACGACCCTGACGGATCAACTGTTGAATTGTGGGCACGCAAACGACCTTTTTTATATTGCTGTTACGGAAAACTACCTATTCGAAACCACCCGCAAACGGGACAGTGAATACTACGGTTCAATCGCTCGTCTCGGCAACCTGCCCCTACTCGTTTTTAAGGGGTCGCCACAACGAAGTACTGACCTCCCAAAGGAATCTTCTTCAAGATCGGGTCTAGTTTCGTTAGCGCCTTTAGCGGCTCTGGAAAGAATGAACAATACCCAGTTTCACGAATCTTGAATCCGCAGTCTGCGCTAAGTAATTTTTTTATGTCGCGCATCGAGATCAATTCGGCATCCACATCCATCGGGCAGTTTGAAACAATTCGCCGCGTCAGGGGGTTATAGGTGTTGTGTTCAATCACAACTAGGCAGCCGTCGGGTTCAAGGTTGGCACGCAAGTTCTCAAGAATCTCAACACGAGCGCTACTCGTAATGTGGTGTAAAACCGTTGACATAAAAATAACGTCAAACTTCTCGACTCCATTTAACGCTGAGCCAATGATCGTCACTTGTGGCAACTCTGCCCGAACAACATTGAGTGAAACCTCTGACACATCGGTTGCATAGATCTTTGAGCCAGAAAACTGCTCAAGCAAATACGGCAAAGACAAGCCCACACCACAACCGAAGTCAAGGACGTTTAGTTGAGTCGTTTCACGAGTTTTAGCCACGTCACGAGATAAACGATTCTTAAGTAGTCGAACTTTATATTCGGCTTGATATTTATCGCTAGTTCGAGTCAGCGCAAGACTGTTGCGCAATGACTCGTTGTAGTTCTCGGCAAACTTGTCAAACTCAGACATTGCTTACCCGAACCTATCTTTCGATTTTTTACTGAGCAATCTCGCTGTCAGGACTGTCGTCGAAACCGTTATCAAGATCGGTGTCACGACCAGTTACAGCGTTAATAACTTCGCTGAGGTCGCTCGTAACCGGTTCAATTGTCTCGGCTAGATCTTGCGTTTGATCGTCGGCAACATAAGTACCTTTTAATCCTGCCAAGTATGCAGCTGGATCGGCTTCATCATCGCTTGAGTAATAAGCCATCGGCACATAATCTGGCGCGCTGACATCAAACAAGTTGTAACGATCCATGCCCGTTCCGGCTGGGATCAATTTTCCAATGATGATGTTCTCTTTGAGGCCAACCAAATGATCTGACTTACCATCAATTGCAGCCTCAGTAAGAACACGAGTCGTTTCTTGGAAGGACGCCGCCGACAACCATGATTCGGTTGCAAGCGAAGCCTTAGTGATACCCATTAATACTGGGCGACCCTCGGCTGGCTTCTTGCCTTCTTCAACGATCGCTCGGTTGACATCACGGAAAACTTTTGAGTCAGCAAGATGACCTGGCAAGAAATGAGTCTCGCCTGGCTCTTGAACGCTGATGCGTCGTGTCATTTGACGCACGATCAACTCGATGTGCTTGTCGTGAATCGCCACACCTTGATCGCGATAAACCTTTTGCACTTCTTCAACAAGGTATTGCTGAGTTTCGCGAATTCCCTTGATCACCATTAGTTCTTTTGGATCTAATGGACCATCAGTGATGCGCTCTCCAGCTTCAACGTTCTGTCCGTCTTTTACTAACGGACGACTACCAGTTGGCAAGATGATCTCGATTTCTTGACCTTGATCGTCAATAACTTTGATCGGAATACCCTTGCCTTCGTCTTCAAGAATTCGAAGAACGCCTGTTGCTGGCACAAGTCGAGCAGAACCCTTTGGGTTACGAGCTTCGAAAAGTTCAACTACGCGTGGCAAACCACCAGCGATGTCTTTTCCGGCAACGCCACCAGTATGGAAGGTACGCATTGTCAACTGAGTACCAGGCTCACCGATTGATTGTGCAGCGATTACACCTACTGCTTCACCAAGTTCGATGTCTTTACCAGTTGCTAATGAACGACCATAACATTTTGCGCAAACACCAACTTCGGCATCGCAAGTTACGACTGAGCGAACACGAACACGTGAAACTTTCGGATCGAGACGCAAAGTCTCCATTTCAATGTCGCCGACAATTGTATTTTTCGGCATTACTGAACCATCTGAAAGTTCAATGTCGTTAAGCAAAGCGCGTCCGAACAATTTGGTCTCGAGGTAAGCACGCGTGTTTGCAGTATCTGCACCAACGTTTTCTACCCATACGCCAAGCGTCGTGCCACAATCATCTTCACGAACGATTAATTCTTGAGCAACGTCGTGCAAACGACGAGTTAAGTAACCCGAGTCGGCAGTACGAAGCGCAGTATCTACAAGGCCCTTACGAGCACCTGGAGTCGCAATGAAGTATTCAAGAGTTTGCAGACCTTCACGGAAATTGCTCTTGATCGGACGAGGAATCATGTCACCACGAGGGTTGGCCACAAGTCCACGCATACCTGCAATCTGACGCATCTGGGTCATGTTTCCACGAGCACCAGAACCGATCATCATGTCAACTGGGTTGAAATGCAAAGCCTTGAATTCGGCTTCCATCGCTTCTTGAACATCGGCAGTAGCAGCAGTCCAAATACGAACTTCTTGCTGACGGCGCTCACCATCGGTGATGATTCCGCGACGGAACTGATTCTCAACTTTTTCTGCTTGCTTCTCATAACCGTCGAGGATTCCGCGCTTTGCCTTCGGAGTCTTTACGTCATCAACCGAAACGGTTAGACCTGACTGCGATGCATAGCGGTAACAAATGTTCTTAATCGCGTCAAGTGACGAAGCAATTATCGCCTTTGGATAGTTATCACTCAAGCGCTCAACGATTACGCCGAACTCTTTTTTCTTGACCGCAGCCGAGATGTGACCGAATCGTACGACGAAGTCTTTTGGCAGAACTTCTTCGAACAACAATCGACCAGGTGTGGTGTCAACATATTTGCGAACAGAGTTTCCTGAGGCGTCTTGTGAAGTTTCAAGCAACTTGATTTTCGCGTGAAGTTTTACTCCACCTTCATCAAGTGCACGAGTGATTTCCCACATTGTTTTGAAGATTCGACCTTCGCCCTTTAAACCTGCTTCTTCGCGGGTCAAATAGAAACCACCGATTACAAGGTCCTGTTGCGGGGTAACAATTGGTCGACCAGATGCTGGTGACAAAATGTTGTTCGCCGAAAGCATCAACACACGGGCTTCAGCTTGTGCTTCAACCGACAATGGCAAGTGAACCGCCATTTGGTCACCGTCGAAGTCAGCGTTAAACGCTGTACATACAAGTGGGTGCAAGTGAATCGCTTTGCCCTCAACAAGTACCGGCTCGAAAGCCTGAATACCAAGTCGGTGCAAAGTCGGTGCGCGGTTAAGCAACACTGGATGCTCTTTGATTACTTCTTCAAGTACGTCCCAAACTTGCGGACGACGACGCTCAACCATTCGCTTGGCAGATTTAATGTTCTGCGCAAGTTGCTGATCGGCAAGTCGCTTCATTACGAATGGCTTGAACAATTCGAGAGCCATCAATTTCGGCAAACCACACTGCTGCAAACGCAATGTTGGTCCGGCGACGATTACTGAACGACCCGAATAGTCAACGCGCTTGCCGAGCAAGTTCTGTCGGAAACGGCCTTGCTTTCCTTTTAAGCCGTCTGAAAGCGACTTGAGCGGACGATTGCCCGGACCACTAACTGGTCGACCACGACGGCCGTTGTCGAACAACGCATCCGCTGCTTCTTGCAACATTCGTTTTTCGTTATTGACGATGATTTCTGGTGCACCAAGTTCTAGCAATCGAGTCAAACGATTGTTGCGGTTGATCACGCGACGGTAAAGGTCGTTTAAGTCTGAAGTTGCAAAGCGACCACCATCAAGTTGCACCATCGGGCGCAATTCTGGCGGAATAACTGGAATGACATCCAAAATCATTGCCTTTGGATTGTTCACCAATCGCTCATCTTTGTCACGACGGTTAAACGATGCGACGATCTTCAAACGCTTAATCGCTTTTTGCTTGCGCTGTGTTGAAAGCGGTTTGCCGTTTAATCCGTTCATAATTGCCTCACGAAGAATTACTTCTTCTGAGTCAAAATCGATTGTGTCGATCAAAACTTTGATTGACTCTGCACCAGTGCCTCCGGTGAAATAATCTTCGTAGCGATCTTTGATTTCTCGCCAAAGTTCTTCGTCGTCGATGATCATTCTTGGGTGAAGTTTTTTGAAAGTATCAAAGGAACGCTCAAGACGATCGATGTCTTTTGTGTGACGATCGGTGATCAAAGTTATGTCTTTGTCAATAAGTTTCTGCTTGGCGCGAATATCGCTTTCTTTCGCACCATCTTTTTCAAGTTGCTTTAATTCTGCCTCAGCATCTTTTTGGCGAAGCTTGATTTCTTTTTCTTTTCGCTTGATTGCTTCTTCGCGGTCTTCTACATATTCTTTTTCGAGCGCTGGCATTTCTTCATGTCGCTTGTCAACATTGACTTCGCTGACCAACCACGCCGCAAAATAAATAACCTTCTCTAGTTGCTTGGCCTTGATTTCTTCGCGCGACTCTAAACCGCCGAGAAGATATGCCAACCAACTACGAGTACCGCGTAGATACCAAATGTGCACGACAGGTGCAGCCAGTTCGATATGACCCATGCGCTCACGACGTACTTTTGAGCGTGTAACTTCGACGCCGCACTTCTCACAGATGATTCCCTTAAAGCGAACACGCTTGTATTTGCCGCAATAGCATTCCCAGTCACGAGTTGGTCCGAAGATTTTTTCGCAAAACAAACCGTCGCGCTCTGGGCGCAATGTTCGATAGTTGATCGTCTCTGGCTTTTTGACTTCGCCGCGTGACCAGTTACGAATGTCGTCGGCTGTTGCCAAACCGATACGCAACTGTTGAAAGCTGTTGATGTCAAGCTTGCGCTTGTTGTCGTCGATAACTACATCTGACATGTTGATGCCAACCCTTCTGTTTTGCTGCCGTTAATCATTAGTAAGCCTTCTCTCGTCGTCGCTCGCGCTCGCGGTCATCTGCATCAGAACCACGTTCGTTGCGGCTGATGTCGATACCAAGTTCGCGTACTGCAGTGAAGACTTCTTCGTCAAGATCTGTGAGCTCAACTTGCTTGCCTTCATGCGAAATAACTTCTACGTCAAGACAAAGTGCTTGCATTTCTTTCATCAACACTTTGAAACTCTCCGGAATACCAGGTTCTGGAATATTGTCGCCCTTAACGATCGCTTCGTACACGCGAACTCGTCCGAGTACGTCGTCGCTCTTGATTGTCAAAAGTTCTTGCAAGCAATACGCAGCGCCGTAGGCCTCGAGTGCCCACACTTCCATTTCTCCGAAACGCTGACCACCGAATTGTGCTTTACCGCCCAATGGTTGTTGCGTGATCATCGAGTATGGACCAGTTGATCGTGCGTGAATCTTGTCGTCAACCAAGTGGTTGAGTTTCAAGATGTACATATAGCCAACTGTGATTGGGTTGTCGTATGCATCACCTGTGCGACCGTTGCGAAGAACCGTCTTTCCGTCTTCGCCGATCATTCGCTTGCCGTCAACTGACTCTGGGTTTAAGTTTCGCAGAATCGACTGAATCGTTGGATGCGAACCGGCTTGATCGTCTTCATCCCACTGCGCACCGTCGAAAACCGGTGTTGCCACAAAAGTTGCAGGCGGTGTTGATGGTCGAGTCTTTGACTCTGTGCCACGAATTGGGTTCGCACCGACAGTCTTGTTGTTCTTTTCATCGAACCAACCCCATCTTGCGCAATAACCCAAGTGAGCTTCAAGCACCTGACCGATGTTCATTCGACTTGGTACACCAAGTGGATTCAAAATGATGTCAACTGGTGTTCCATCTTCGAGATATGGCATGTCTTCAACAGGCAGAATCTTTGAGATGACACCTTTATTGCCGTGACGACCAGCGAGTTTGTCACCGACGCTAATTTTTCGCTTTTGTGCAACGTGAATTTTGACGATTTGGTTGACGCCTGGTGGCAATTCGTCACCTGGCAAGTCGTCGCCTTCTGCGGCACGCTTAAGAACTTTGACGTCAATAACTTTGCCGCCTTCGCCGTGCGGAACTTTGAGTGATGTATCGCGAACTTCCTTCGACTTTTCGCCGAAAATCGCGCGCAACAAACGCTCTTCTGGTGTCAGTTCGGTTTCTCCCTTTGGAGTTACCTTGCCAACGAGTACATCGCCTGGTCCTACTTCTGCACCGACGCGAATGATTCCACGATCGTCAAGGTCAGCGAGAATTTCTTCGGACAAGTTTGGAATGTCACGGCTGATTTCTTCTGCGCCAAGTTTTGTATCGCGAGCATCAACTTCGTACTCGTGAATATGAATCGAAGTCAACACATC
This sequence comes from Actinomycetota bacterium, assembly GCA_037142305.1. Classification (GTDB taxonomy): domain Bacteria; phylum Actinomycetota; class Acidimicrobiia; order Acidimicrobiales; family Ilumatobacteraceae; genus BACL27. The sequence goes on along the minus strand of JBAXAW010000017.1, from coordinate 9,084 downwards.
TTCTTTAACCAAACGCTCTGACAAGATGATTGCGTCTTCGAAGTTGTAACCCTCCCATGGCATAAGAGCCACGAGTAAGTTTTTGCCGAGTGCGAGTTCGCCTTCGTCGGTGCTTGGACCGTCAGCGAGCAAGTCGCCCTTCTTGATTTTCTGTCCTTCTTTTACGCGAATCACTTGGTTGATGCAAGTGTCTTGGTTAGAGCGCAAGAACTTTGACAACTTATGTTCGTGCTCACGCTTTGGCAAGTTCTCGTATTTAACTACGATCGTTGCACCAGTAATCGACTCAACAACACCGTCGTCTTTTGCCAAGATCAAATCGGCTCCATCACGTGCGGCACGAGCTTCAACACCAGTACCGATGTACGGTGCTTCGGCACGAATCAACGGCACAGCCTGACGTTGCATGTTTGCACCCATCAACGCGCGGTTTGCATCGTCGTGCTCAAGGAAGGGAATCAAAGCGGTTGCAATCGAAACGATTTGCTTCGGCGAAACGTCAATGAAGTCAACTTCGTCTGGCGTTACTAGCCCGATGTCGGTTGTTGCTCCAAAGAAGCTTTCTGCTTCAAGCATTTTCTTAAGGTCTTCCAAACTTGCTGCCTGTGGCGAACGACGAACAAGAACGCGATCATCGCGAAATCGGCCATCTGGCAAAATTGGTGTGTTGGCCTGAGCAACAACGTAGTTTTCTTCTTCGTCGGCTGCCATGTACTTGATTTCGCTAGTAACGAAACCACCCTTGACGCGACGGTATGGAGTTTCGATGAAACCGAATGGATTAATTCGCGCGTATGTCGATAGCGCACCGATCAGACCAATGTTTGGGCCTTCTGGTGTTTCGATTGGGCACATACGGCCATAGTGAGAAAAGTGAACGTCTCGAACTTCGAAACCTGCTCGCTCACGACTGAGTCCGCCTGGTCCGAGAGCCGAAAGTCGACGACGGTGAGTCAAACCAGATAACGGGTTGACTTGGTCCATGAACTGTGACAACTGAGAAGTTCCGAAGAACTCTTTGATTGCAGCAACTACTGGTCGCACGTTGATCAAAGTCTGTGGCGAAATCGCTTCAGAATCTTGAGTCGTCATACGCTCACGAACAACACGCTCCATTCGTGACAAACCAATTCGAACTTGGTTCTGAATCAATTCACCAACTGAACGAATACGACGGTTAGCAAAGTGGTCTTGGTCGTCAAGGCGATAACCAGGCTCTTGCTTCACAAGATGCAACATGTAGCTGATCGTCGCCAAAACTTCGCAACGGCTCAACACATCTTGGTCTTCAGCAGCAATATCAAGTTGTCCAAGTTCGGTGCCGGTCTTAAGACCAAACATCTCTTGAATCTTCTTTACTTCGCCACCGAGTTTGCGATTCAATTTGTAGCGACCAACTCGCGACAAGTTGTAACGGACACCAAAGAATGCCTGCTCAAAATAAACACGAGCGGCTTCAACGTTCTGTGGCTCACTTGGGCGAGCGCGCTTATAAATTTCGAGCAATGCTTCTTCGCGAGTTGGCGCGATCAACTTTTCACGACGCCACTGATCTTCAAGAAAGTCAAAGTAATTTACAAAACGGTCAATGAAACCTGGCGCATTCAACTCGTCATACCCAAGAGCGCGAATAATTGTGAAAACTCCCATGCGACGCTTTCGTGCTACACGAGTACCTGCAGTAACTTCTTTGCCTGGCTTATGCTCAACATCGAACTCGAGCCACTCACCACGAGATGGATGAATCGTGCCCTTGACAAGTTGATACTTCGACAAGTTACGCAAACGAAAGCGCTCGCCCGGTTCGAAAATTACACCAGGTGAACGAACTAACTGACTAACAACAACACGCTCGGTGCCGTTGATGATGAAGGTTCCCTTGTCGGTCATCTTTGGGAAATCACCAATGAAAACTGTTTGCTCTTTGATTTCGCCAGTTGGACGATTTAAAAACTTTGCCTTAACAAATTTTGGCACTGAATAAGTCATGTCACGATCGCGACACTCTGCTTCTGTGAACTTTGGCTTCGGATTTAGGTCAGCGTCATCCGGGTCAAACGTAAGTTCAAGCTGAAGATCGTCGCTCACACCCTTAACTGGTGAAATATCTTCAAAGACTTCTCGCAAACCTTCGGTGAGAAACCACTCGAAGCTTTCACGTTGTACGCCGATTAGATTCGGGATTTCCATTGCATCAGATAAATTTGCGAACGAATAGCGTTCGCGTGCATCAGCACGAAGGGCCACGAGTGTACTCCTAGGTTAAGAACTTGGCAAGCAGGGAATTTGCAGTGAATAGCCTTCTGAAAAACTTTTTGAGTTAGTCAGGGGGCGAAGCACGGCGATTTACGAGCCTATCTGTGCTAGGGAGCAGAAAACATTGCCGAGAGCGATGTTTTGTCCTTAATCACAGATTTTGGTGAAATTCACCAGACTCGCAAATTAAGACCACGGTCGGCGTCCGGAAACCCGGACGCCTCGACCACGAATTAAGCGAGTTCGACGGTTGCGCCGGCCTCTTCGAGCTTGGCCTTCGCCTTTGCGGCGTCGTCCTTGCTGGCCTTTTCAAGGACAGGCTTTGGTGCACCGTCAACAAGGTCTTTTGCTTCTTTGAGACCAAGTGAAGTGAGTTCGCGAACTGCCTTAATAACGGCAATCTTCTGCGCGCCGCCATCTTTCAAAATGACTGTGAACTCGTCTTTCTCTGCTGCTGCGTCACCGGCTGGTGCTCCACCGCCTGCTGCGGCAACGGCCACTGGGGCTGCTGCTGAAACGCCGAACTTCTCTTCGAACGCGTCAAGAAGGTCTTTGAGCTCAAGAACTGTGAGTTCTGAGATTCCATCAAGGATTTGATCTTTTGTAAGTGCCATGTCTTTGTTCTCCTGTTTTATTTGATTATTTATTTTGTTGGTTAATTAGCTAGTTAATTTTATTTAATTTCTTAATTTCTTAAATCGTTATGCTGCTTCGCGTTGTTCAATGAGTGCCTTGAGGCCGTAAGCGGCTTTTCGTGGCAACGCAGCGAGCAAGTTTGCTGTCTTTGACATTGGTGCTTTGAGCAAACCAGCGAATTGCGCCAGCATCACTTCGCGTGGTGGCAAGTCGGCAAGGGCTCGAAGTTCTTTGGCGTTGACAGTTTTGCCGGCAACAACCCCACCCATTAAAACGAGCGCAGGATTTTCTTTGGCGTGATCGCGCAAAACTTTGGCTACGGCAGATGCATCGCCCTTGACGAAAGTAATCGCCGCTGGGCCTTTAAGAAATGCTTCGAGTTCGGCGACACCAGCCTCGCGTGCGGCAAATCGCGCAAGCGTGTTTTTGTAAACTTTGTATTCGGCATTGTGTGGGTGCAACTTGCGACGTAACGAGGCGAGAGACCCAACAGTCATACCGCGATATTCGGTGATGATTGCCGAGTTTGCAGCGACAAGCTTCTCGCGAACCTCTGCAACTACCGCAACTTTTTGCGCACTTGGATTTGCCATGATTTATAAAACTTTCTGATTAGTTAACGCTCGGGTGCTCAACGCAGTGCGGAACAACCCTGGGCGACTCGCGTCAAAACCAGATTCATTCACCTCGTTTGGCTAACCGACTCCGGTTAATTATCTTCTCAATGCTTTGTCGCGCTTTCGCCTCGACTAAACAATTGATCAGACCAAATTTCTGCGGTGGGCAACCTTCGCATTTCTGCTTAAGTTGCTATTACTTAACTTCTACTTCCAAACCTTATTTCGGCTTGTCACGATATCGGGTATAAAACCCGCTTACCAACTAGTCGAGATATTTGCCCGCGAAATTAGCGCTATTTAATGATATTTAGTTATTCGCCAGCAATGAGTGCTGGGTCAATCTTTACGCCAGGCCCCATTGTTGATGACATCGAAATCTTTTTGATGTATCGACCTTTGGCAGCCGCTGGGCGGGTGCGGTTGAGTTCGTCAAGCACTGCTGTCACGTTAAGTGTCAACGCTGCAACTTCAAAACTAACTTTGCCGACCGGGATGTGCACGTTGCCATAACGGTCAGTGCGGTATTCGACTTTTCCACCTTTGAACTCGGCAACTGCGCGTGCAACGTCTTGTGTCACTGTGCCAGTCTTTGGGTTTGGCATCAAACCGCGTGGTCCGAGTGCACGACCGAGCTTGCCAACTAAAGGCATCATGTCTGGGGTCGCAATGACAATGTCAAACTCCATTTTGCCTTTTTCAATATCTGCAGCAAGATCATCGCTACCGACTATGTCTGCACCTGCGTCGCGAGCTTGCTTTGCGGCATCGCCTGCTGCGAAAACTGCAATCCGCACTGTTTTGCCAGTGCCTGATGGCATCGAAACGGTGCCACGAACGCTCTGGTCTGTTTTGCGTGGATCAACACCCAAGCGCACAGCGAGTTCAATCGTTTCGTCAAATTTCGCTTTTGCCAGTGACTTCACTTTGGCTACTGCATCTGATGGTGAGTGCAATGTCTCACGATCGTAAGAAGCCACCGCGTTGCGGTAGTTCTTGCCGTGACTTTTATCTGTATTTTTGTCTGTCTTTTTTTCTGGCATAAAGCCTCCCTCGTTGTAAGCCCGACCAGATGAGGTTCTTCTGAATCAGGATTTGATTTTTATTTAATTAATACTTTTACTAGACCACTATTTATATCAGCCGCATCTATTAGCCAACTACGGTCAGGCCCATTGAACGGGCTGTTCCGCGAACTTGTTGTTTTGCTGCCTCAAGATCATTTGCGTTCAAGTCTGGCATCTTAATTTTGGCAACTTCTTCAACATCTTTTTCAGTTACTGAACCACAAACTTCTTTGCCAGGGTTCTTTGAAGCCTTTTCAAGACCAGCCTTTTGACGCAATAAAACCGGCGTCGGTGGCGTCTTGAGAATAAATGTAAATGAACGATCTTCAAAAATCGTGATCTCAACTGGCACAACGGTGCCACTCTGTGATTCGGTCGCAGCGTTGTACTGCTTTACGAACTCCATGATTTGAATACCGTGAGGTCCGAGCGCTGTACCAACTGGTGGCGCAGGTGTTGCCTTGCCCGCAGGAATCTGAATCTTGACGATCGCTTTAATATCTTTTTTTGCCATGATGAATTTCTTTCTTGTGAGTTTCTAGTTAGAGCTTTGCGACTTGGCTGAAATCCATTTCGACGAGAGTTTCTCGACCGAAGATGTTGACAAGCACTTTGAGTTTCATGTGGTCTGCATTGATTTCTGCAACTTGACCCGAGAAATCTGCGAATGGACCCTCTTTAACGCGAACGCCTTCACCGATTTCGTAGTCAAGTTTCGGCGCCTTGCGCTTCGGTGCTTCTTTGCCGTCACCTTTTGCAGACAAGAATGTTTCAACTTCTTTGCGTGACAACGGTGCAGGGGTCTTGCCTTTTTGGCTTTGTCCGACGAAGCCAGTTACTCCTGGTGTGTTGCGAATACAAAACCAAGTCTCGTCATCCATTTCGCAACGAACAAGCAAATATCCAGGGAAAACTTTTTTCTGAACCGTCTGCTTGCGACCTTGCTTAAATTCGACGACGTCTTCCATCGGGATGACGATTTCGTAAATGCGATCAGCAAGATTGTAAGAAGCAATTCGTGCTTTGAGATTTGCATCAACCTTTTTTTCGTAACCAGACTGCGAATGAACGACATACCATTTGCCGGGTCGCAACCACGGGCGTTCTACTTCGCTGTCATCACCATCTTCTGTGAGATCAAAAGTTGCATCAACAGTTTGCGAAGCAATGTCGTCGGTTGCAAGTTGAGTTGTTGTGGTGTCGTCGGTCATTTTTTTGGTTGCCTAATCTTTGTAAAGCCAGCCTGAAAGTATGCCAAATGCAGCGTCTAATCCACCCACAAAAGCGGTCACGATTACAACGGTGACCAGCACAATTATTGAATACCGACGAACTTCTGGCCACTTTGGCCACGCAACCTTGCGCATTTCATCGCGAACTTCACGAATGTATTGAAACGGACCAACGCGTTCTTTTGCCGCTCTAGCAGTCACCGTCGGGCGGGCTTGGCGAATTGGTGCGCCTTGCTCGTTGACTTCGCCCATTTTTTGCATTGAGCGTTTCTGCTGACGATTTAGATCCATTGACATAGTGGCTCATTACCCTATCGGCGATTTCAACTGTGTTTTCCCTTTAGGAATTGCAGGGGAGGTCATGCATATCGGGCTAGGGGGCCCTGCCAGGTCGAATTAAACCGGGTAATCGTCTTTAGAAATGTCTGCACAAGTTCAGCACTCCCGTGCTGCTCGATCAACTTCATCGCCTCGCTATAAACATTTTCGTCTTTTTCTAACGCAGTCCACCTATAACTTTGCCCCATTTTAGGGCCATCAGCAATATTTTTTCGTGGGATCGCATTTTGACTCATAATTTTTTTGATGCCCTTGGCTTGCTCGCGGCCAAGGAACTTGCCCAAAGTTTGCAACTCTGACTCTGGATCAAGGACCAATTTTTCGAACTGTATAAAATGTAAGCATTCGTCTGAAACTGACTTAGATTCATAGCTGTCAATCACCCAGTTGCATAAAAAATTAACCGAAAGTAATGCCTGATCAAAAGTACTTGACTGTGCGAACTGTTCTGCCCACGAACTTGCAAACCACGGCACCTTGTATCCATCACAATCAACTGTCAAATTGATTTCGCGAACACGACGCCAGCGTGAAGGCTCAAGAAATCTAGACCAGTGCGTAACAAGGTGTATCGGGTGTCTCATTACTTCCACAAATTTGAGACGTGAGCCGAAAGCATCGATAAATGGTTGCATCACCGGATAAATGCAGTGTGTAGTGATGTTATTAGCAATATTTTTCTCGTCGATTGTCAGGGCGATTGCCTCTCCATCTTTGCTGAAGAGTCTGGACACGAACTTAAAAGGCGTTGGGTGATATCGCGGACCAGTCTCGTCACGCCAGCGCAGGTTGACCTCTCGGCCGATCAAGTTGTAGTACTGATTTCTACCCGCAATTAATTGCAACAATGTCGTTGAGGCATTTCGATCAATTGAGCCCAAATGATCAAGCGCACATAAGTAGTCGTAGTCGGGGTTGTACTTAAAGTGCTCAACTCTTTCAAAACCGCCGACGAGGGTGCTGACGAGCTGTTTTCCTGAGCCCCAAAGTCCGTCAACCACGATGACGTCATTGCTGAAGTCTTCGAACTTTTTAAGCGGCCACTTGCTCAGACATTTACCTTTCGATCTCTACTTTCAAAACGGTACTCAATAAACCTTGTTTGCATTTGCTTTTTGCAGGGCAGGAGGGATTTGAACCCCCGACCATCGGTTTTGGAGACCGGCGCTCTACCAACTGAGCTACTGCCCTAAATTGCAATTAATTACATTCAATACGCTAGCCCAGCGCCCGCTGAGCGCACCAGTGATTTCTAGAGAATCCAGTCTTGATTATCACGCAAGAACTGTGCGCCATATTTCGACCAAATCTCGCCGTGAAAATTCTCTCGATCTGGTCCAATGATTTCTGAGTACTTCTCCCAGAACTTGCGCTGAAGTTCATCGTCTTCTGGCCGACTTAACCATTTGCTGTCGATGCGATCAAGCATCTCAAGCATCAGATCTTTAATTTCAGATGGCGTGTTGCTCTTGACTGACACACCAGCCTTTGTGAATTGAGATGTCTCACCGAATCTGGCAACTCCACGCTTGCCCATCTCGGTGAGATTCAGGCGTTTGCCGGTCGCTGTGTCAATCATTGTTTTTGCGATACCCAAATCGCATGCGCGAGACGAGTAGTACATAAAAAATGGTGAATAGTTAACGTAGGCGTTCGGCCGACGAAACATCGCAGGAATTGCGTAGAAACCTAAACCGTCAGAAACATTAAATTCGCAGTGGGCTCCGAGAAAGAGATCCATAAATTCGCTACGGACTTTAGAATTTGCATAATCAATCACACGTGGATTACTTGAGACAAGTGGCTTTGAAACTACAGAACCCATGCGCAATACAAATAAGCCGCGATCTGCGAGTGCCTCGGCGCCTGCAACGTAATCATCCACGTCGCAATTTCGAAAATCATGATACGACATGTCTTTTTCGGGGAATGCTTTTTTTGTGTAGGCCGAATCTCGAACGATAAAACAAACGAATCGATCCGTGGGTTTCATTCCTAACTTTGCAAGACCTGCATGGCCTTGTTCGATTTGCGTAGCCGTGAATTTGAGGCACGGTGGGTAGATGTCTAACAAATTGTGAACATCTAAACATGTCGCAGTAGTTTTATTGATCTGGTGAGCGGCTGCGCCGGGGATTAAATTATTGATACGGAACACCGAAACCATCAACCAATTTGGCCAGATTGTCAGCACTTGCTTCCACATTTTGTGGAGAACTCGATTGGCGATTGGCTCGGGTGCAAACCAAATATCAATTGACCGCTTTGGGCGCGAGGCAACGCCAGATTCTTGTTCAAGAAGCCAGAGTTCGGTCTCAAGGGCAAAATGACCAATTCGATCGCTGCGCATCACCCCAATTCGAACTAAAAAAACCGGTCGAATCACGCGAATTAACACGACAAAGAACAGCGCAAATGGCGCTGAAAGAGCTAGTCGAACTAGCCGGCTGAGGCGGGGATAAATGTTGGATTTCAAAGCTTTATGCAGTCCAGTGCGGGTTAGCGCGAAGAAACTCTGAACCAATTATTGGTTTGTGATCACTTACACGGCTCTTGATACCTGAAGGCGAAAGTTGGTCATATAGCGACCAGAACTTATCTTGCAGAGTTTTTGCCTCGACAGTTGCTTGCCATGTGCCATTTTTACGGGCAAGTAGTTCTTCAGTCGCGAGTGTTATTTCTTGCGGGGTGTTTTCTACAAGTCTTAGGCCCGCGCGTTGATATTCGTAACTGCTCGTGCAAGACCCAAGCGCATTTTTTGATGCGACAATTTCGCTGAACGCCATGTATCTATTCTCGTTTTCAATCCAATACTGTTTTGGGATTATTAAATCTTGTGGGCCATACTTGCCGAAATTGGCAATCGGAATGTAATTAGTCAAAACTCTTGGTACACGAAAAATCTCTGGGATTGAATCAATACCCAAGACGGTTGAA
>JBAXAW010000016.1:0-22460 GCA_037142305.1 Actinomycetota bacterium | reverse complement strand
GCCGTCTTAACAGCCGTAGTAACAATTTCACGCAATAAGTTTTTCTTGAGTGGTACCGCTGCTCCACCACCACGCCGTGTCACTTTTGGCGCTGGGCAACCAAAATTCAAGTCAATGTGATCAACCGCATTACGACGACCAAGTTGTGTAATTGCAGTCGCCATAATCGCTGGGTCACTACCGTAAAGTTGCAAACTGCGAAATGACTCGTCGGGCCCAAAGGCAATCATCGCTTCAGTCTTTGGATTTTTATAGACAAGCGCAGCGGCCATAATCATTTCGTTGACATATACGAGACCCGGACCAAACTCACGACAAAGTGTTCGAAATGGTTGGTTAGTTACCCCAGCCATCGGCGCAAGAACGACTGGAGGCCATATAACTCGGTCACCGAGTTTAAGTGGCTTGGTAGTCACAGTTTGTTTCACCGTTGCGCAACCGTTAAGCCGAGATTTGGATATGCACCAGAGTCAAGAGATGTTGCCCCTGTCAGGCGCAAGCGATGCCAACCAGCAGATGCGATCATCGCCGCATTGTCTGTACACATTGCTAATGACGGTAACACCACATGAAAATCTTTTCGCGCACACGCCACTGAAATCTCGTTGCGCAACTGCGAATTGGCTGCCACTCCGCCGCCGATTGCCACTGTTCGAGCACCAAGGTTCTCAGCCGCTCGCAAAGTTTTAGCGACCAACACATCTACAACTGCGCTTTGAAATGAAGCAGCGATGTCGTTGGTTTTTGACTCAGGATATTTTCGAACATGATTAATCACTGCGGTTTTTAATCCGCTAAATGAAACATCTAGCCCGTCGTTGAGCATCGCCCGCGGAAAATCAATCGCCTTGCCGTCGCCAGTTTTAGCCAACGCATCAATCGCCGGCCCACCTGGATAACCCAAATCAAGAAACCGAGCGACTTTGTCAAACGCTTCACCAGCGGCATCATCACGAGTTTGACCAACTATTTCGTAAACGCCATGCTCGCGAACTTCTACTAACAAAGTGTTGCCGCCAGAAACAAGTAGCACGAGCATCGGAAACTCAACATTGGGATCATCTAACATCGCTGCATAGAGATGAGCTTCAAGATGATTGACGCCAACGAATGGCACATCTAAAACAAGAGCCAGTGATTTCGCTGCAGAAACACCGACTAATAATGCGCCAATTAAGCCGGGCCCAACTGTGGCCGCAACAGCATCAACACGATCAAAACTTAAACCAGATTTTTGCATTGCTTGATTAATCACTGGCGTAATCGCTTCAAGGTGTGCGCGACTAGCGATCTCAGGCACCACACCACCAAAACGAGCATGAATCTCTAATTGCGATGCCACGATAGACGACAGCACATCATTTCCACCCATCACAATTGCTGCAGCAGTCTCGTCACAACTTGTTTCAATCCCGAGCACAACGGTTGAACTATCAATCGTCAGATCACTAATTGTTGAACTCATATTCGGCTTCTCTCGATTTGTTGTAGCCGAGTTGAAAATTCTTGCTGTTGCACATCGGCACACCACATCACAATTGCATCATCACGATTTTCATAATATTTTTTACGCACGCCAACCGGCACGAAACCAAAGCGCTCATAAAGTTTTTGTGCAGACATGTTTGTGTGTCTCACTTCAAGAGTCATTGCGGCACACCCTCGACGATGCGCCTCCCACGCAAGATCAAGCAACAACTCTGTGGCGATTCCACGACTTCGCCACAACGGATGAACCGCGACATTAGTAACGTGCGCATCTTGCTCGACATATAGCAAACCGCCGTAACCAACAAGTTCGTTGCCGATCGTGCCAACGAGATAGTGACGCTTGCCCGCTCGCACTTGGTCAAGTTCTTCAACAAAAACTTGGGCCGTCCATGGTCGTGGATAAACCTGCTGTTCAATTGGCATGATGTTACGAATGTGCGCTCGTCGCATTGGCGCTATCACCAACGCAGGTGGATCTACGTTCTCAAGTTTGTCGCTAGTTTTCGTGCGAATAAAACGATCCAAAATACTCATAAGTTGACTCGCGTTTGCCAATTTATTTCGGCATCTGGCGCGCGTAAATAAAGCGCTTGTAATTCGGTTGCTGTTTGCCACTGTTCATGCAAAGCAAGTTCGGCGACGATTACTGCCAAAACACCCGCACTCGGTTGGGCTAATTGTTCGCTAGCCCACTCGATCGAGAGCCCGGTTGCTTCGAGCGATTCAGAAATTGATACGCGATGGCGTAATGCACCATTGCCAACAATCAACGTGGCTTGGCCACGATCTACAACATCTGCCACGCAGTCACTAACTTTGCCAACAACTGGTGGTTTAACTTCAATGCTCGAGCCAACATCGTTGCGATACATCGCCCAATAAAGTTCACCACGACGCGCGTCGATTGTTGCCAATACGACTCGTTCGGTTGTGGCGACTGATCGTGCCAAAATATCCAAACTTGAAATGCCAATGATTGGCACATCTAAGACCTGTGCAATCGTTTTGGCAGAAGCGATGCCGACTCGCATACCGGTAAATAAACCTGGGCCAATGTCAACTCCAACAACGTCAATTTCACGCATAGAAATATTTGCCTGTTTGCAGACGTTATTGATGATTGGCGCGAGCTGTTCTGCATGGCGGCGATCACTGAGCACGTGACTGCTAGCCAATAATTGTTTCGAATTGCTAACTGCCACACTTACAGCATCAGTCGAAGTGTCAATTGCCAGAACAATCACTAGGTTCAGCCTCGCACAGAATTGTTTAGTTTTGATACAAGTTCATCAGTCAACTTTTGCCAACGACTTGCCCATTGTGAACCCCGCAGATCAATTTCTATTGTTCTCGACTCAATTGCGTTCACATCTGCTGAATGCGAGATGCGAATTATCAACGCATCACCAAGATCTTCACCGACAATGTCACCCCATTCGACAATCACTATGCCCCCAATTTCTTGCAATTCATCTAGTCCGAGATCAGATAACTCGCCTGTGCGTTGGAGGCGATACAGATCGGCGTGATGTAACGACATACGTCCGGTGCCATAGTTGTGCAATAAATTGAAAGTTGGCGAAGTAATCGGTTCGGTGATACCTAGTGCTCTACCGAAGCCTTGTGTGAAGGTTGTTTTACCCGCCCCCATCTCACCGGCAAGCAAGATCATGTCGCGCGGTCTCGAATGCGATGCAATTATTTCTGCAGCACGTGCAGTGTCTCGCAGAGTCTCTAGCGTTAATTTCACTGGGCTAATTTCACTGGACTTATTTTTTCGCGTTGAAATAGCGTCGCGGAACTCGAGAACTTATACCGCAGACAACCTCGTAGCCAATTGTCTCAAGCTGCGATGCGATTTCGTTGGCGGTAATTGTTTCAGAGCCTTGTGTGCCGAGCAGAACTGCCTCGTCGCCGATTTTGACTTGAGCATCCGCACAATTAACCATTAACTGATCCATCGTCACGACACCAATAATCGGGCAACGAGTACCACCAATTAATACTTCGCCGCCGACAGACCAGAGTCGTCGCGGTATGCCATCGGCATAACCAATTGGCAGTGTCACAATTGTTGAATCGCGTTCAAGTTTGCTACGCAGACCATACGAGATACCCTCTCTGGCCTTGAGATGTTGCACGTGAGAGGCACGCGCATGAATTGACATAACTGGTTTAAGTTTTGTGGCATGCGATTCGAGTTCATCACTTGGCGCAATGCCGTATATCGCAATGCCGACTCGCGCTATACCGATACCCATATCTGAACCACTATCTATCTCACGAATCGCCGCCGACGAATTAGCTGTGTGAACATATTTAGGTCGTAACGAGTTTTGTTCTAGCAACTTAATGACTTCAGCAAATTTTTGCCTTTGCAAATCTGTCGCAGAATGTTCTGGCAAATCAGCGGCAGCGAAATGCGTGTAGACACCTTCAAGGCTTAGCGACTTCAAGTTAATTATTTGCTTGGCTCGTACCAGTGCATCTTCAATTGGCGCACCAACACGATGCATACCAGTATCCACCTTCAGATGAACCCGACCGATAACACCAAGTCGCGCAGCCTCGGCGGCATAATTTGAAATAGTTGCTTCGTTATATAGCGTCGCAGCGACATCATCACGCAACATTTGCTCGTGTTGGGTTTCTGGTTGCTCACTAACAATAAGTATCGGTGCAGTAATTTTTGCTTGGCGCAACTCATGAGCTTCGTCGGCAAGCGCCACGCAGAGTCCGCTGGCGCCCGCACTCAACGCTGTTCGTGCAACTTCAACAGCGCCGTGTCCGTATCCATTTGCTTTGACTGTTGCCCAAAGTTCTGCGCGGCCTGCTTGTTTAACAAGAGTTTTAACATTTTCACTCAGAGCCGACAAATCAATCTCAGCCCAAGCCCAACGATCGGTTGCGCTCACTTCTAAATGCCTTTGAACTCAGTGGCTAGCGACGACGGCTACCGCCATGTCGTGAGTGTGCGAAAGCGAAACATGCCAAGAAGTAACACCTTGTTGACTTGCAATTTGTGCAGCCCTACCTGTGACGATTAACTCGGGGGCACCAGAAGCGCGACTACGAATTGAAACATCTTGCAAATCAAAAGCGCCAAGTCCTACGCCAAGTGCTTTCATTGTTGCTTCGCGAACTGCAAATCGTGCTGCCAATCCTGGTGCCAAATCTTTTCGAGTTACAAGAGAGTCAAGTTCTTGAGCGGTAAAGACTCGTGTTTTTAATGTTGGAGTGCGCTCTAGTGCGTCGCGAAATCGCGGCACACTGACTGCGTCAATACCCAAGCCGATCATCTGTTATAACTTTCTAACTCGAACGCCAATGGTCAGCCATCTCGCTGATTGGCAAAATTAATAAATCAGCGACTGGTACTTCGGCTAGACGATCTTCTCTAAATGAGCCTTCAGTTTCTGTTACCCAGTCAACGAGTCGGTCATATCGATGGTCGTACCCTTGCAGCACAGCACGCATCGCAGTTGCAGCGAGTCGATCATGAAACATCACATGCAGCAGGGTGATACCAGTTGTTTCTCCACTTTTTGTTTCAGGAACCATTATCACGGTGCGATTATCACTGCGACCACGAGCAACGAGAACTTCTTGCTCACTAGCAACCCGACGCTTTGTGCCGACTAGTTGCGCATTGCGGTCAACGCGAGATGGAAGATTTTTTGACATTCCGCCGCGATCAACGATTGTGATCGTGCCCATCGTGCCCGTTACATCGCCCTCAATGCCGTATCGAGTAAAACCAGTCACTGAACTCACCGCAGCGTCAAGATCAGCAACAATTTTTAAGACACGATATGAAAGACGTTCGCGTGCAACGCCAGCCTCAAGCAGGGCCTTGACCAACGGTCGATCAAACAATCCTTCGTCACTGCGCGAAATACCAACGGTCACAGTTTTTGCTTGATGCTTAATTGCATCAACCGGACGAGTGAGTTCGTCAACACCACGGGTTAGCGCACTTGTTAAATCGTCTAACAATAATTCTGGTGAGGCGATCTTGCCGGATGTTTGCTGATAAGCCTGAACCGGATCATTTGAGAGAGTGTCACGCAACATTGTCACGATTCGCACTGCAGTGCTGGCTTCAAGATTGCCGTCGTAGCTACCAGTTGATAGTGCATCAGTAAACCGAGTTGCTGGCACAGTTAACAACGCTCGAATCTTGGAAAGCAATTCATTTGCATCGCCACCACGTTCGACAGCATGCTCTATGACTTCGCGCGCTTCGCGCAATGGACGAGCAAGTGCATCAATTGATAGCGCCGCTTCATAGCCAAATAAGTGTCCGACCATCACACTCAAAATAAACGAAAGGCTTGTTTCGACATTGGGCACAAGCAAAACAGCTGCCGCCGCATCAAATCGATGTTGCCCAGCAGTCGCAACAACAATCGGCAGCGCTTTGTGAGCACGGTAAATCGCGATCTCTTTGGCAACATCTGATGCCGTGCCTTCAAGTAGCCCAGTCGCGCAGACAAAAATCAACGGTTCACACGAAAGATCAATGTGCTTTTTATCTTCAGTGGTGTCACTTGAAATTGATTTATAACAGAGTTCAGATAATTTGATGCGAATCTCTTGGGCCGCAATCGTATTCATCCCATTACCAACAACCGTCCAGTAACGACGTGCAGATGCAAACTGCTTGGCAGCGGCCGCAATTGCCGGACGCGTTTCAAGAACTTCAACTAACGCATCTGGAATCGTGCGTAAACCAACAAGCAACTCATGTCGAGCCTTGTCGCTTGACTTGCCCGCGGCACTCGATAACGCACACGCATACAAAGCACCTGCTGCAACTTGCGAATAAAAGGCTTTGGTGCTGGCAACGCTCATCTCAACATCGCGACCATCAGATGTATGCATAACGCCATCAGCCTTAACTGAAAGTTCAGTGCCACGACGATTAACAATTGCCAAAACACTTGCACCGCGGGCGCGAGCAAGATCTACTGTGCGATTCGTGTCGGTTGTCGTGCCGCTTTGGCTTATCGCGACTACCAATGTGTCACTCATGTCGAGAGTTAACTCAAAGCCAGAAAGTTCACTAGCTGGCAACGCCTCAATGTTTAAGTGAATGTCGACAAGTTGTTTAAGAAGTCGAGCCAGCGCTTGACCAGCAATAGCCGCAGTGCCTTGACCGATTACACGAACTTTTGTGATCGCGCCAGACGCGAGACGATCTCGCACAAATTTCGGAAGAACTGCCTCGCCAAGTTCGGCAACTAACAATCCATTTTTTTCAACAATTCTGCCTCGCAAAGTTTTTCTAAAACTCTGCGGCGCTTCGGCGATTTCTTTTGATAAAAAGTGTTTGTGTTCGCCACGATTTATATCGCGAGTTGTAATTTCGGCTGTATAGATATCACTTTCGCTGAGCGAAATTTTACTGCCGTCATATGACTGCAAAATAATGCCGTCGAGTTTGCCGGCGTTAGCAATAGATAATGTTGCTACTTGACCACGACTTGACGGATTATCAGGGTCGCCAAGTGCTTCACCATCCATGCGCACATATTTGAGCGTCTCTTCGACAACGCCATATGGTTCGCTGGCAACTATGAAACGGTCTTCAGCAAGACCTATGCTGAGGCCTTGTCCACTGCCATGAAGTGCGAGCAAAAGTTTGTCAGGTTCAGCGGCGCTTGCGGCTGCGATCGCAACTGATCCTTCAAATTTTGCAACGGTTTCTCGAAATGCGTCGCTTAGCGAGGATGTTGTTACCAAACGTCGTGCAACCAAAGCAGGGATAACTTTTGCATCGGTTGTAATTGGCCCTGCAACACGAAGAATATTTATGGCACGAAGATCGGCATGGTTATCAACATCGCCATTTAATGCAGCAACTAAATATGCGTCGCTATTTTTACGCTCAAGTTCTTCGCTGTTTACAGGGTGAGCGTTTGGCTCTGAAATAATTCCGACGCTTGCCCAACGCGTGTGCGCCAAAACAGCGACTTGCGAATTCGGTTGTGATATGCACAGACGCAACAGGTCATCTGCAATTACTGCGTTGCGCATCACCCTGGTGTTGTCGCCAAGTTCACCGATTTCTGCTGCGGCTTTATAAACAAATGACCATGCATTTTCAGTAACCCGAACCGCGCCCGACATGAATAATGAGTCATCACTGCGGTTAGCGATTAAAGACTTTATGTTTTTGTCATCGGCTTTCAATCCATGTCCCCAGACCAAAACATGTACGCCAGCCGAATCTCGACCGCGAACCTCGAGGCGGTCTAGACCTGAGAAGGCTTGCTGAATTGAAAAGTATCCTCTTCGTGCTTCGTTCGACGCACCTTGCCCAGCGAGTGCATCTACGAGTCGCGCTGTGCGAATTCGATCATTGCGCAACTCCCATAGCGCGTCTTTCGCGCTAATGATTTGTTGCAACGCAAGTTCAGATGTCGCTGTTTGAACCTCGGCAGAGTGTTCAATGGCTTGTTCATAGCCTGCGACAACTGCGTCTAGTTGATCAAGTCGCGAAGTCATCGCTGCGACTAATTGATGATTATCTGCCAAACAAAACTGACCGGGATCGCCCCGCAATAATTCATCTGCCTGAGCGACAAGCTTTGACAGAGCATCAATTTTGCTTTCAGTGCCTTGACTGATTGCTCGGTCTAAAAGTTCAATAATCTCGTTAGAGGTGGGCGTTGCGCGTCGCGTCGGACGACTGAGCACGCAGATAATTCCGCACATGGTTTATAGTCTACTTTCGCGACTAACCCAGTCGGGCAGTAATCGCCGTAACAAGCGTGGTTGCGACGGATACGGCGATTGCATTTTCGCGCGCTTCGACCATCACACGCACAACAGGCTCTGTGCCACTTGAGCGCACTAGCACTCGACCATTATCTGCCAAGATTTTTTCTGCAGCCGCGATCTCGTTGGCAAACATTTGAGCGACATTTTCAGTGAGTTTGGCAACACGAATATTTTTTAACACCTGCGGAAAGCTGGTCATCGCGTTACTTGCAATCTGACTGAATGCCTGTGACGAATTCGCGATCAGCGCAGAAAGACGAATCGCCGCCAACAAACCATCTCCTGTTGTTGCGACGTCATGGTAAATAATATGTCCGCTTTGTTCTCCGCCAAGCGAAAGATCATTCTCTTGAATTGCAATCAGCACCGACCTGTCGCCAACAGGTGTTGTAACCACTTCAATTGCAGATTGTTTCATCGCTTGATGAAAACCAATATTCGTCATCACGGTTACGGCTACTTTGTTATTCCGCAACGTGCCATTGCGCTTCATGTCTTGAGCACTAATTGCAATTAAATGGTCACCATCAACAATTAACCCAGAGTCATCTATTGCAATTAGCCGATCACCGTCACCGTCAAATGCGACACCTAGATCGGCTTTAATTTTTTTAACAAAGGCTTGCAACTCGGACGGCTCAGTTGCGCCGCAATGGTGATTAATGTTTTTGCCGTTCGGCGAATTATGAATTACTGACACCTTTGCGCCGAGCCCAGTGAAAACGGCTGAAGCAACTTCGCTCATTGCGCCGTTTGCGCAATCTAAAGCAATGTGTAATTTAATCAATGAATTTTTGGGCACAGTTGCAACCAACGTCGAATAATATCGCTCTAAATATTCTGGGTGCGAAACAGCAGAACTTTTTGAACTTGCCGAAGATCGCTGATGATCTGGCGCGCGATTAACCTCGCTAGCAATCTCAAGTTCAGTTTCAAGTTCAATTCGCGATTCTTGTTCATCAGTGAGTTTGCGTCCACCACGACCAAAAATTTTCACACCGTTATCTGTATAAGGATTGTGTGAAGCAGTAATGGCAAAAGACACCGCTTCACTTGACACCGCAGCAAAAGCGATTGCCGGCGTTGGAGCAACACCCATTAGATGAACTTCAATACCAAGACTGCTCAAGGATTCAGCAATAGCTGCTTCAAGCACCGGGCCAGATTCGCGAGTATCACGACCAATTACCACGAGTTTGCATTGCAAAACTTTTGCTGCTGCCCGAGCAAGTGCGGCAACATAACTCGTTGATAGTTCGGTTCCGAATTCTCCACGAACTCCATCAGTTCCAAATTTCAACATTTAACTACCTGCGGTTTCTAGCAAGCATAACTAAAATTTGGTTTGCTAGCACGGCGAAACCCATGCTTTTCAAAAAGCGAATTAACGCTTGGTGTACTGCGGCGCCTTGCGGGCTTTTTTGAGACCGTATTTCTTGCTCTCTTTACGACGCGAGTCGCGTGTCAACAATCCGGCCTTCTTCAGCGCGAGTCGTTGTTCTGGGTCAAGTTCAACAATTGCTCGGGCGATTGCCATGCGCAATGCACCAGATTGCCCAGCGATGCCTCCGCCAATAATGTCAGCGTCAATGTCGTAAGCGCCAATCATGTTGGCGACTCGCAATGCTTCGGTTGAAGAGTTGCGTTGTACTTCAGATGGAAAATATTCTTCGAACACGCGATCGTTAATCGTTACGATGCCAGTTCCTGGTCGCAATCGAGCACGACAAATTGCATGCTTGCGTCGCCCTGTTGTTTGAGTAAGTGGCTTTGTTCCCACGAGTTTGTCTCTTTTCTCTAATTTTTCTAATGCTCGACTCAGCGAGCCTTGGCGTGTGGAAGCTCAAGCACTTTTGGTGATTGCGCTGCGTGCGGATGTTCTGCACCTGGATAAACCTGTAACTTGCTTAACATCTCGCGACCGAGAGTTCCTTTTGGCAACATTCCACGAATTGATCGACGGATTGCATCACCAGGTTTACGATCTAAAAGGTGCGCGTATGTCTCTGATTTCAAACCACCAGGGTAACCAGAGTAGTCATAGACCATTTCGCGATCGGCTTTGCCAGAAGTAAGAACGATTTTTGATGCGTTGATAATTACAACGTGATCGCCAGTATCCATGCTTGGTGTGTACATCGGTTTGTGTTTGCCGCGAAGCAATGTTGCAGTCTCTGTGCAAAGACGACCGAGCACAAGCCCTTCGGCATCAATCAGATGCCAAGCACGCTTGACGTCAGCTGGTTTTGCAGAATATGTACGCATAAAAAGTTCCTTGAAATCTAGAATTAGCAACCGCCTGAGGGCTCTTCGCACTCGTTTAAACGGCCTCGTAATGATAGGGCCGAAACCAACCAAATAACAATCGGCCCAACAAAAATATGGGCTTTAGGGAGTAATCCCAGTATCTGGATATCCAACTTCAACTAAACATAAGCCTTGGGGTGGCGCCAGTTGCGAGGCCTCTGCCCTATCGCCCGAGCGAATCAAAGTCATCATGTCGCTACTCGGTCGCTTACCGACTCCGATATCAACGAATGTGCCCACTAGCGATCTGACCATCTGGTGGCAAAAAGCATTCGCCCTGATGTCAAAAGTAAATATGCCATCACCCCTGTTGTGCCAAGTAGCTTGCATCACATTCCTCTTTAAAGAAACTTCGCGAACTTCAGGCTCGTTAGTCTCTGGGCCTTCAAAGTCAGGCTCAAGATCTTGCTTTGGCCGACGACAAAATGCCGAGAAATCATGCGTGCCGATTATTGGATCACATGCCATGTGTAATGCACGCAAATTAAGTGGTGCCACAACATGCCACGATGTCGCAACCAAAAATGGGTCCGGATACTCGGCGTTATAGATCGTGTATTGATAGTGACGCCAAATCGCCGAGAATCTCGCGTGAAACTCGTTGCTCGCCCAAGATGCGTGTCGAATAATAATTTCGGGCCCACACATTGAGTTCAGTTGCTTCTGCAAAAGAGTTAAATCAACGTCATCTCGCAAATCACAACTAATTACTTGACCTCGAGCGTGTACACCAGTATCTGTGCGCCCAGCAGAAACAACAGGCACCGCTCGTTGAAAGATTTGTTGCAGTGCCCCACCGAGCGAGCCGGCAATAGTTTCAACACCCGGATTAATCGCAAAACCATGAAACTTCGCCCCGTTATATGCGACGACGAATCGTGCTCGGCGCATCACAGATGCTTTTATTTTTAGAACTAGATAAGTTCGATGCGCGCCATTGGTGCGTTGTCACCGTGACGTGGGCCAAGCTTCAAGATTCGAAGGTAGCCACCATTGCGCTCTGTGTATCGAGGTGCAACGACATTGACAAGTTTATTTGTCATTTCTTTGTCGCGCAGGTAACTCTGAATCTGACGAATGCGGTGCACTCGCATCGGGCTAGTGCCCTGAGCTTTCTTTGCCTTTGTAATTAATTTCTCGGCGATTGGACGAAGCGCTTTTGCTTTTGTCTCAGTCGTTACGATGCCTTCAGCAGCGAACAATGACGACGCCAAGTTGGCCATCATCAATCTTTCGTGTGACGAGCTTCCACCAAAACTTGGTCCGCGTCGTGGTCTTCCTGGCATAGTGAATCGTCTCCTTGATTATTTAGATATTTAAATTCTGTTGATTCTCAGCAAAAATCTCGTTGGCTCAGAGGCGCAACGAGAGTCCTCGCTCATCAAGTTTTTGTTTGATCTCATCAAGGCTCTTCTGACCGAAGTTGGTGATGTTCATCAAGTCTTCTTCTGACCGAGTTAGCAACTCGCCAATCGTGTGAACTTGTCCGCGCTTCAAGCAGTTGCGTGGTCGCTCTGAAAGATCGAGGTCTTCAATTGGCATATCTAGATCGCCGGTGCCACTTGAGTAACCAACTACTTCGCCAAGTTCAAGACCAACTGGCTCTGCAGTTAAGTTTGCCACGAGATCAACAAGCGAACGCAGAGTTGCACCAGCCGAAGCAAGTGAATCAACCGGTGTGATCGAGCCGTCTGTCTCAATGTCGATAACAAGTTTGTCGTAATTAGTTGACTGCTCTACTCGAGTCGGTTCAACTTCAAATGTAACGCGACGAATCGGTGAGAAAATTGCATCAATCGGGATGATGCCAATTGTCTTGCGAGCGCCATCACGATCTGACGACATGTAGCCCTTGCCACGCTCAACCGTAAGGTCAAACACGAGCTTGCCCTTTGCTGAAAGAGTGGCGATTTTCTGGGACTTGTTAAGAATCTCAACATCTGGCGGGCACTGAATGTCACCGGCTGTGAGTTCCATTGGTCCTCTGACATCTACGTGAAGCGCAATTGGATCGTCTGATGTGGACACCAGAACAATGTCTTTGAGATTGAGAATGATCTCAGTTACATCTTCAGACACACCCTCAATTGTGTCGAATTCATGCAGCGCAGATTCGAACTTTACGGAAGTAATCGCCGCACCAGGAATCGATGACAACAACATTCGGCGCAATGAGTTGCCGATTGTGTGGCCAAGACCTGGTTCTAGTGGACCGACCGAAAATTTCTGACGGTTATTTTGTGGTGAGCCGATTGGTTCGACTGTCGGGCGTTGGATTACAAGCATTTTTTCTCCTTAGACAATTCTTTATTGGGGTTACTTTGAATAGAGCTCAACGATTAATTGTTCACGTACTGGTACATCAATTTGCTCACGGACTGGCAACTCGCGCACTGTTACTTGCTTGCCAGCTTCTGCGACATCAATCCAGCCGACCATTTTGCGACCGAGAGTATCAATGTTGTGTTGGATGATGATCATGTTGCTCGCCTTTTCGGAGAGCGAAACAACTTCACCTTTTTGCAACGTGTAGGACGCGATATCGACTCGCTTGCCATCAACTTTGATCAACCCGTGGCTGACAAACTGACGAGCCTGCGGACGCGATGCAGCCCAACCGGCACGGTAGACAACATTGTCAAGGCGCAATTCAAGCAGACGTAACAAGTTCTCACCAGTCGGACCAGTCAAACGCACTGACTTCTCGTAGAGATTACGAAATTGACGCTCAAGCAAACCGTAGATGTATTTTGCCTTCTGCTTTTCTTGCAACTGCGCAAGATATTCACTGCCTGCACCCTTACGACGCGAACGACCGTGGTGACCTGGTGGAAACGGCCGACGCTCAAGAGCCTTCGAGCCTTTTGTGTTTTCGAAAACGTTGACACCAAGACGGCGCGAGATGCGAACTTTTGGACCTGTGTAGCGAGCCATGAGTTACGGTCTCTTTCGCTTTGGCTGAAGACAGCCGTTGTGTGGAACTGGGGAGACATCTTTGATGCCTGAAACTTCGATGCCAAGATTTTGAATCTGACGCAGTGCAGTGTCACGACCAGAACCTGGACCCTTTACTCGCACTTCAGCGCGACGAAGACCAAGCTCCATTGCGGCACGACCAGCTTTTTCTGCTGCCATTTGAGCGGCAAACGGTGTTGATTTTCGTGAACCGCTGAAACCAACTCCACCAGATGATGCCCACGCGATTACGTTGCCCTCTGTGTCGGTGATTGAAACGATCGTGTTATTGAAAGAACTCTTGATGTGCACAATGCCGGTTGCGACATTACGACGCTCGCGCTTACGCTTGCGGGTTTTTGGTTTTGGATCAGCCATAGTTACTTCCTCACTGCCATTTTCTTGTTAGCTACCGTCTTCTTCGGTCCTTTTCGTGTGCGCGCATTTGTGTGTGTGCGCTGACCGCGAACAGGTAACCCTTTGCGATGACGAGTGCCTTGGTATGAACCAATTTCAATTTTTCGTTTGATGTCTGTCTGCACATTACGGCGACGGTCACCTTCAACGCTGAGGTTGTTCTCAATGAACATACGAATCTTGTTGACCTCAGAGTCAGTCAGATCGCGCACACGAGTGTCTGGGCTAATACCAGTTTCGCTGCAAAGTTTTTTCGCGGTAACACGACCGATACCAAAAATATAGGTCAGACCTATCTCTAGGCGCTTCTCGCGCGGAATGTCGACTCCTGAAATACGTGCCATCTTGTCTCTCTCGCTCAGCCTTGACGTTGCTTATGACGTGGGTTTTCGCAGATCACCATTACGCGACCGTGCCGACGGATAATCTTGCACTTCTCGCATATTTTTTTAACGCTGGTTCTTACTTTCACTGCACGCCTTCTTGTCTTTATTTAAATCGGTAAGTAATACGACCTCTTGTGAGGTCATACGGTGTTAGTTCTACTTGCACTTTGTCGCCAGGAAGAATTCGAATGTAATTCATTCGCATCTTTCCTGAAATGTGAGCCAAGACGGTGTGTCCGTTTTCGAGCTCAACTCGAAACATTGCGTTGGGTAGGGATTCAGTAATCTTGCCTTCCAGCACGATTGCATCTTCCTTATTTTTGGGCAAAGTTTCTCCGAACTATTTCTTTGTTGTTACATTTATTGCCCGACGATCAGATGATCGTTTAGGGCGACTTGTCACGCTATCGCCCTGAACTATCGCTCTCAAACCCCTGAGATATAGCGATTTAAAACCATTTCTAGATCGGTACAACTTCTCGGTTATTTTTCTAAATTTACGACCGAAGTAAGCCGACCAAAGACTTCGTCGGGCGAACCTACCCCGTCTACTACATGCAGCGACCCGCGCCCGTGATAGAAGGTTATTAATGGGGCAGTTTGAGCCTCGTAAACATCAAGCCGATGATTGATCGCCTGCTCCGTGTCATCGGTGCGCTGAACCACAGATCCCCCACATTTTTCACAAATCCACGGCTTTGGCTCGTTTTCTGGGGCAGAGTAGTTGGTCGAACACGACTCGCAGACTCGCCGACTCGATAACCGAACGAGCACGATCTCGCGTGCAACATCTAAGTCAATTACAAAGCCAACTGGCCGCGCTTCAGTCAAAGAGTCAAACGCTGATGCTTGGCCGATCGTACGTGGAAAACCATCTAATACATAGCCAGCCACGCGCGCGTCTTCTTGGCCGATTCGACCCTGAACAAGTGAGACCATCAAATCATCATCAACTAATTCGCCTCGGTCTAACACTGCCTTGGCTGCACGACCAACAACAGAGTCTTGTTTCACTGCGTTGCGAAGCATCTCGCCAGTCGAAATATGAGGCACACCAAAATGCTCTGCAAGCCTTGCGCTTTGTGTTCCTTTGCCAGCACCCTGCCGGCCGAACATTATTATTCGCACTCCACCGCTCATTAGTTTTGATTCCGATCCTTGGCCAATAAAACGTTATTAAAATTTACGTGTTTAATGAATTATTGCTTGAGGAAACCTTCGTAATTGCGTTGCATTAATTGACTATCGATTTGGCGCATCAGTTCAAGTGCCACACCGACGGCGATTAATACGGTTGTTCCAGCAAATGGAAACGACCGAACATTGCCGACCCACAAAACGATGTATGGCAAAATTGCAATCACGGCGACAAACGTTGCGCCGGGCAAAGTGATGCGATTAACGGTCTTACCTAAAAATGACTCAGTTTGTTGACCAGGACGTATACCAGGTACGAACCCACCTTGTTTACGCAATTGGTCTGCTTGACGAATCGGATCAAAAGCAATCGAGTTATAAAAGTATGCGAACGCAATAATCAACAGCCCAAAGACAGTGACATAAAGCAAGTTCTGACTATTAATAAGGTATTGAGTAACAAACCGAGCAATTGACCCACGCCAGCCTTCGCCACTGCCGAGCATATTTGACATCAGAACTGGTAACAACAACACCGAGCTTGCAAAAATAATCGGCACAACGCCCGACTGATTTACTTTCAACGGAATATAAGTGTTCTGCCCGCCGTACATTTTTCGACCTACCACTCGTTTGGCAAATTGCACGGGGATGCGTCTTTGACCAAGTTCAACTCGCACCACGGCAATGATGATGCCAATCGACAGCGCAACCAAAATTATAAATACAAGAGTCTTTCGTGTCTGCAACAACGAGTAATAGTTATACGGCAAACCGCTAACAACCGATGCAAAAATAACCATTGACATTCCGTTGCCGATGCCGCGTTGGCTAATTAATTCACCAAGCCACATCAACAATGCAGTGCCAGCAACAAGTGACGGAATCACGATTAGTGCCCGTGGCATAAATGGATCGAGCAACACAACATCTGGCGCTTTACGACTCGCACTAAAAAATGCCGAACCGCGACCTTGACCGAATATAAAAGTTAATCCCGCACCTTGCAATGTGGCAATACCAATTGCTACGTAGCGAGTCCATTGTGTGATTTTGCGTTGACCGGTTGCGCCTTCTTGTTGCCATTCTTCAAGCTTTGGAATCACAACAGTGAGAACTTGCATGATGATGCTTGAAGTGATGTACGGCATGATGCCGAGCGCAAAAATTGAGAAACTGCCGAACGCACCACCAGAAAATAAGTTAAGAAACCCGAGCGCGCCTTGAGATTTTGATGCCTCACGCAGCTGACGAATAGCCTGAGAATCAACGCCTGGCACGCGCAATGAACTGCCCAGTCGATAGACCGCCAGCATCGCAAGTGTGAACAGAATCTTGTTTCGAAGTTCTGCAACCTTAAAGATGTTGCTAATTTTTGCCACGACATTGCCTCGCTATTTGTTGTGTGAGCCGAACCAAACGAACTGTACTAGCGGTTAGTGAACTGACTGCCCTTGGCCGGTGGTCGAACGCCTCTAAATGTTGGAGGCAAGATAACTACAGACCCGCCAGCAGCAACAATTGCGTCTTGTGCCGACTTTGAAATGGCATGAACTGAAACTTTGACCGCACGGGTGATTTTTCCACGACCAAGAACTTTGATCATTTGGCCCTTATGAGCCACACCGCCAGCAACGAGTGACGCTGGGTCTACCTCGGCAACGCCAAGAGAATCAACAGCATCAAGATTGACTGCGTAATACTCAACTCGAAACGGGTTATTGAAACCCTTCAACTTTGGTACGCGTTGCTTAAGTGGCATCTGTCCACCTTCGAAACCACGAGCAACCGTGTTACGCGCATACTGACCTTTTGTACCACGACCTGCGGTCTTGCCACCTTTACCACCAGTACCACGACCGACGCGCTTTGGCTTCTTTCGTGCTCCGTAGCGTGGCCCAATTTCGTCAACGCGCATGATTATGCTCCTTTTCGATTTACTTCAATGAGGTGAGGAACGCGTGCAATCATGCCGCGAATCTCAGGACGGTCTGGCAATGTGTTGACATCACCGATTTTTCGAAGCCCAAGCGCGCGCATTGTTGCTTTTGTCTTTGGCATAATGCCAATTTGTGAGCGCACTTGCCTAACAACAACCGTTGGGCCAGTGTGCGTCTTACGAGTCGCTTTTGCCACTGGTGCTTTTTTTTCAACAGCTTTCTTCGCGACCTTAGGTGCCGCAGATTTTTTAGTAACAGCCATGATTATTTAGCTCCAAGACTTGAGATTGTTTTCTTACGCTCTGTGTAGGCGCGCAACATTCCTTTTGGAACGAAATCTTCTGCGGGCAAACCTCGACGCTTTGCAACTTCGTCTGGGCGTTGTAAGCCCTTAAGACCATTAATTGTTGCGCGAGCGACATTGATTGCATTCGAAGAACCAAGAACTTTTGCAAGTACGTCTTTGATTCCGGCTTCTTCAAGAATAATTCTGGCTGCACCTCCAGCGATAACACCAGTACCAGGCGCTGCTGGCTTGAGCATTACTCGACCCGCGCCGTTGACGCCAATCGTTGCGTGAGTAATTGTTGTTCCGGCGAGAGCAACATGAAACAGATTTCGCTTGGCTTCTTCGGTGCCTTTTTGAATTGCCAATGGAACTTCTTTTGCTTTGCCGTAGCCGAGACCAACGCGACCATTACGATCACCGATTACGACGAGTGCGGTGAACGAGAATCGTCGACCACCCTTTACAACCTTGGCGACGCGATTGATATGCACAACACGCGACTCGCCGATTTCGCCAACTTTTGCTGGCGGCCGTGGCTCGCGCTTTTCGCGTGGCTCACGACGATCGCGACGCTCACGACGATCGGTGACTTCTGCACCTGGCACTGCTGGAACTGGGGTGACGTTGCTCATTTAGAACTCCAAGCCTTCTTCTCGAGCAGCCTGCGCTGCTGCTGCGATACGACCGTGATACAAAAATCCACCGCGATCATAAACAACTTTCTTAATTCCGATTAGTTTGGCGCGCTGCGCAACTGCTTTACCAACTCGTGCTGCTGCTTCTACTGTTGAACCCGAACCTGCTTTTCGCAAATCGGCCTCAAGTGACGATGCGGCGGCGATTGTGCGACCTGCGTCGTCATCAATTAATTGTGCCGACAAGTGCTTGTTGCTACGAAATACTGCCAAGCGTGGACGATCAGCGGTGCCATGAATCTTCTTGCGCACACGGCGTTGACGGCGCAATCGGCCCGAGTGTCGTTTTTCTGCTGCACTAGTCATAAAAGTTGAGTCTCCAGTTTTCTTCTTGTTACTTCTTGCCGGTCTTGCCGGCCTTACGACGAACGCGCTCATTCAAATAGCGAACACCTTTGCCCTTGTACGGCTCTGGCTTGCGCATGCTGCGAATGTTTGCAGCAACTTGACCAACAACTTCTTTGTCATTACCTTTGACGACAATTTTTGTCTGTGCAGTCACTTCAAATGTGATGCCATCTGGTGCTGTGTAAACAATCGGATGTGAAAAACCCAGAGCAAGCTTCAACTTGTTCGGCCCTTGCGCTTCGGCGCGATAACCGACTCCTTGAATATCAAGTTCTTTTGTATACCCGTCTGTTACACCGATAATCATATTCGACAACAAAGTACGAGTTAAGCCGTGACGCGACCTTGAATCTCGTTCGTCATTTGCTCGCTCAACAACCAAGTTGTTTTCTTCGCGACGCGCAGAAACACCGAAAGGAATTTCACGTTTGAGACTGCCCTTGGGCCCCTTGATTGTTATCGCTGCACCAGATATCGAAACCTCGACACCGGTTGGCACTGCGATTGCAGATTTTCCTATGCGTGACATTTAATAGCTCCGTTCGACTCTTGACTTACCACACGAAACACATGACTTCGCCACCAACGTTGCGCTTACGCGCTTCGCGGTCGGTCATGAGTCCGTGACTTGTTGAAAGAACTGCTACACCCAGACCACCAAGAACGCGAGGCACTTCTGTCGCTCCGCGATAAACACGAAGACCAGGTGTCGAAATGCGTTTGATGCCTGAGATTGTTCGTTGACGATCTTCGCCGTACTTCATGCTGATCTTGAGCACTTTTCCAGGACCTTGATCGTCTTGAGCAATTGAATAGTCAGCAATGAAACCTTCTCGCTTGAGAACTTCGGCGAGAGCAGATTTTTGTTTAGACGCAGGCATCATCACTTCGTCTCGCATCGCGACGTTTCCGTTGCGAATGCGTGTGAGCATGTCGGCGATTGGGTCAGTCATCATGACGGTTTACCAACTTGCCTTTGTGATACCAGGGATCTCACCAGCGTGTGCAAGTTCGCGGAAGCAGATACGGCATAGTCCGAATTTCTGATATACCGCACGCACGCGACCACATCGTTGGCAACGTGTATAGCCACGTACCTTGAACTTAGGCTTTCGCGCTGCTTTGATCATGAGTGATTTTTTTGCCATGTTAAGTTGGTCTCCGATGTTCCTGTGACTCTGCGACTATTTCTTTTTGATTTTCTTGGCTTTGGTTACTGAAGTTGGTTCTTCGCCCTTACGGAATGGAAAACCAAAAGCGTCGAGTAATGCTTTGCCAGAGAGATCGTCTTTAGCGGTCGTCACGATTGTGATGTCCATACCACGCGGTGCATCAACTTGATCAACTCGAACTTCCATAAACATAAGTTGCTCAGTAAGGCCGAAGGTGTAGTTACCGTTTCCATCCCATGATCTGCCGGACAAACCACGGAAGTCACGAATTCGAGGAATCGCCACCGACAACAATCGATCGAAGAACTCCCACATTCGGTCTCCACGCATCGTGACTTTGCACCCAATTGGCTGATCTTCACGAAGTTTGAACGACGCAATTGCGATACGCGACTTGGTAATCAAAGGCTTTTGTCCCGAAATCGCAGTCAAGTCAGCAACTGCCCCATCAAGCAGCGATGCTTGTTGCGTTGCTCGGCCGACACCCATATTGATCACGATTTTTGAAATCGTTGGAACCTGCATTGGGTTTGATAACTCCAACTGCTTCTTCAGGTCTTCACGAACTGTGTTTAGATAGTGCGCTTTCATGCGCGGCATAGCAACAGTTTTAGTTGTCATTAGATTTCTGCTCCGGTGCTTTTAGCAATACGAACTTTCTTGCCCTTTTTGTCGACCTTGTAACCAATCTTCGACGGCTTGCCACCTTGATCGAACATCACATTTGATGCATGAATCGGCATTGGCTTGTCAATGATTTCACTCTTTGTATTTTGCCCACGCGCAACCGAGTGGCGCTTTGCAACATTGACATTGTCAATAATTACTTTGCCCTTCGCTGGCAGCACGGCCGAGATGGTGCCCTTGGCCCCTTTATCCTTGCCAGCGATCACGATTACGTTGTCACCTTTTTTGAACTTCATGTCACAACACCTCCGGGGCGAGCGAAATAATTCGCATGAACTTCTTGTCGCGCAATTCTCGACCAACTGGGCCGAAGATTCGCGTTCCGCGTGGAGTGAGATCGTCTTTGATCAACACTGCTGCATTTTCGTCGAATTTGATGTAGCTACCGTCTGGACGACGCTTTTCTTTGGCCACACGCACAACAACGCAACGCACGACTTCGCCCTTTTTAACGGCGGCACCAGGGATTGCATCTTTTACCGTGCCAATGAATACGTCACCAATTGATGCATAACGACGGCGAGTACCGCCGAGCACCTTGATCACGAGTACTTCACGCGCGCCACTATTGTCAGCAACACGAAGTCGGGTTTCTTGTTGAATCACTTTGCACGCTCCAAGATTTCAATTACACGCCAACGCTTTAGCTTTGACATCGGACGAGTCTCCATGATGCGAACGCGATCGCCAATTTGGGCGTCGTTTGTTTCATCATGGGCATAAAATTTCTTCGTACGGGTGATGAACTTCTCGTACTTTTGGTGACGAATGCGCTCAACGATCGCAATCACGATCGTCTTATTCATTTTGTTAGACACGACAACGCCCTCTCGCGACTTGCGAATATTGCGCTCTGGTGTTGTTGAACTAGTTGTATCGCTCATAATTTTGCTCACTTCCCTGCAGCTTCTGCAGCAACAATTTCGCGTTCACGAATCAACATGCTGATTCGAGCGATTTGGCGACGCGCTTTGGTAATCGCAGCAGTGTCATCAAGTTGACCTGTTGCATTTCGAAAACGCAAATTAAGTGCTTCTTGCTTTGTCGCACGCAACTCTTCAACAAGTGTTGCGAGATCCATTTCGCGAAGTTCTGTCAGTTCACGTGCCATATCAGATCGCCTCGTTTCGTGAAATGATGCGAGTTTTTATCGGCAACTTTTGCGCCGCACGACTCAAAGCCTGATGTGCAGTTGCAGCAGTTGGGTAAGACAATTCAAACAACACACGACCCGGCTTGACTACGGCTACCCATAACTCTGGGTTACCTTTGCCCGAACCCATGCGAGTTTCAGCTGGCTTCTTGGTGACCGACTTGTCTGGAAACACGTTGATCCAAACTTTTCCGCCACGCTTAATGTGACGAGTCATCGCGATACGCGATGCTTCGATTTGGCGGGCGGTTATCCAACCTGGTTCAAGAGCCTGGATGCCGTACTCACCGAAGGCAAGTTCGTTGGCGCCCTTTGAGACACCAGCCATGCGACCGCGATGTTGTTTTCGGTGTTTAACTTTGCGTGGTTCTAACATAAATGTTTAGTCCTCTCGCTTAAAGTGCGGAGTTTCGTGACCGTCGTGGCTTCGACGTTGAATGTCTTCTTCTTCGTCGAGCAAGCGCTCAAAATCTGGATCTGCTTCTTTAACTAGAGGCACCACTGCGACGTCGTCAATTTCTGCCACTTTTGGTCCGGCTGAAGTAACAACTTTTCGTGTTGCATCTGAGTGACCAGATGTCTCGCCAGCAGCCATAGCGGCTTCACGAGTAATGCGATCGTCAGTCTGAGATTTGTAAGGAAGAATCTCACCTTTGTACAACCAAACTTTGATGCCGATTCGACCGGAAGTGGTCGC
>JBAXAW010000015.1:0-22659 GCA_037142305.1 Actinomycetota bacterium | reverse complement strand
TATGTGAGAGATAGCCAATCATTTGGTAGACGCCATAGTGACTTAACCCGACAATGTGAAAAAGTGCCCAATAGATTGTCGCTGGAAACAGCGAAAGGTGCGAGTTGTGTGGTTGCAAAAACGTGTCTGGGTTGAATTGCCAGCGGTTCATAACGAAGTTCCATTCGTCATATTGAAATGTGCGATCTTTAGAATTTAAAGCGAATTCAAAAATGGCAATGAGACATAATGCAACCCATAGCAAAACTGCAGAATTCGGTTTTTTCTTTAAAAGTTTTCCGATCATAAAATTTTCTTTGCCAGCAAACTTACAGTAAGCCCCGGTTTAGATTCCTGTTGACCGACTTCGCTAAAGCCGATGCGATTGTGAAACCTAATAGATCCGGTATTAGGTGGGTTCAAATTAACTTCGCAAGTCAAGATTGGAGCACAGCGATCTTTGAGCATTCTTTGTTCGACAGCCGCATAGAGTTTGGCGCCAAGTGAGTTATTACGCATTTTCTCACTGACAACAATTCGGTCTAGGTAAACAAAATCTGAATAATTTTGTGAAAACCATTGATAGTTGACGCTCGTGTATGGCGCACCTGGCGCAAAGGTGATACAAAAAGCATGCAGTTGCTTGTCTCCAATCGCAAATGCATACAGCGAGTGCTCAAGCAAAAATTCGAGTTGCGCGCGATCTAGTTCGCCGACTGCTGGAATATTGAGATTATTTAACTCAAGTGCAGCATCAATGTCGCTGTTCAAAAATAATCGGGGTTCAAGTTCATTTAGCAACATAAGTATCTAATATCATTACGCTATGAGCACTTCGCACTTTGTCCTTGGTAATTCAATGGTTGCTCCGTGGCCAGACTCAATGCAAAAAGCTGTTTTTGGCCTCGGATGTTTTTGGGGTGCTGAGCGCAAATTTTGGCAACTAGAAGGTGTTTACTCGACCGCCGTTGGTTATAGCGGAGGCGCGACCAAAGACCCGAGTTACCGCGAAGTTTGCAATGGCGACACGATGCATGCCGAAGTAGTGCTAGTGGTGTTTGACCCAGCAAAGATTTCGTACGAAAAGTTGTTACAAGTTTTTTGGGAGTCGCATGATCCGACCCAAGGAATGCGTCAAGGCAACGACATTGGTACGCAATATCGCAGTGCAATTTATTTGACGAGTGACGACCAACAAGCGCTCGCGCTTTCTACTCGTGATATTTTTCAGAAACGCTTGACCGAGGCTGGCTTTGGCAAAATCACTACCGAAATTAAGACATCACCTGAGTTTTTTTATGCCGAGGAATATCACCAGCAATATCTCGCTAAAAACCCGAGCGGATACTGTGGCATCGGTGGCACAGGCGTGACTTGCCCAATCGGCGTGATGAAATGATTGGTGTTGTAGTAAAAGTTAAATAGCCGCAGAGAGTTGTTCGGCAGTGGGTTTGCGGTACAGAGTGATCATTGTGATTCCTGAAAGCAAAATCACACTACTCATTAGTAGCCACGCGTGATGAAAACCAGATATTGGGTCTTCGGTTTTTGCAGCAGCAACAAGCATTGAACTAACTAACGCCACGCCAAGCGCTGCGCCTATTTGGCCAGCAGTGTTGCTTAACGCAGACCCCATCGCCAATCTTGGTTGCGGCAAATATGCTGTGGCCGAACTTGTGAGTGTTGAAATACATAAACCCACACCGATACCGACAAAAACAATCGTCGGAAAAAACATATCCCAGTAATGAATTTCTGGTTTGATATGGAGATTCATCCACAAGATTCCGATGCTCATAATTAACGCACCAGATGCGACTACTTTGCCATGACCAATTCGGCTACCAAGTTTTCCGGCTGGTGCGGCAACTATTGCTGCGGCGAACGGCCCAGGTGACCCGGCCAAACCAGAAAGCGACGGGCTGTAATGCCACACTGTTTGTAGCCATTGTGTATTGATGAAAATCATTGAAAAGAAACCCATTCGAAAAACCAATCCGCTAATTGCTGCAGCGGTGACGAAGGGTAATTTAAATAACCGTAAGTCAAGCACAGGGTGAGCAACTCGGTTGCAACGGATTACGAAAGTTGCAAGCAAAACAAATGACGCCGCAAAAATAATAGACGAGCGACTTGAAATCCATCCCCACTCGTCGCTTTGCACGATCATCAAAGTGAGTAATCCGACACCGAATACGACAAGTAGTGCGCCTAAATAGTCAACCGTGCGCGGCGCAGTTTCGTCGCGCGATTCGCGCAACAACTTCACGCCGATCGCAAATGCCAACAAACAAAATGGCACATTCACCAAAAACACCGAGTGCCATCCGAAGTTGTCAACCAGAACTCCACCGATCATCGGACCACTGGCTGCTGACAAGCCGCCAACTGCACCCCAGACTCCGATCGCCGCTGAGCGTTTTTCAACCGCGAACTCTGGCAACACGAGCGCCAAAGAAGCCGGTGTGAGAATTGCTCCACCGATCGCCTGAATTATTCTCGCGATAACCATGAACAATGCGGTTGGTGAGGCAGCACAAAGAATTGAGCCGAGCATAAAAATCATTAAGCCACCAAGAAAGGCACGCTTGCGACCGAATGCATCGGCGAGGCGACCTGCGGTTAACAAACCTGCTGCATAGGCAATGTTGTAGGCCGAAAAAACCCAAGTCAAAGTTCGACGACTTTCGGGCCACTGTTTGACAAATGAGCCAAAGGCAACATTGACGATACTTATATCTAGTGATACCAACATCACGCCAACGGATGTGAGTGCTAAAACTTTTGCGCCTCGTGACCAAGGTTTCATTTACTTACCGTTCTTCCTAGTGATTAGAGCCCCAAAGATTTTCTCGAATCTCAGCACCGTCAGCATCAAGTGCTCGGCCTTCCCACCGTAGTTCACCTGGTGTGCCCGATAGCAAAGCGATTAAGCCTTGCATCGGTGTTGCGCCAACCATTTTGATTGCTTGACGCGCCGCAAAATGTGGATCACTTGATATTTCGGCCATTGATAAGACTGGCCCAATTGCGGCTTGGGCATCGGTGAATATTTGCAACACAGTGTGACTGTCTCTTTGCGCGCAGAACTTAATCATCAAGTCGTTTAACGCTTCACGGTTTTCTACTCGGCTGGCAAAAGTTGTGAATCGCTGATCGCCAGCACACCCAAGAACTTGGACAACTCGTGCTGCAACTGTGTCTGAACTTGCAGACACACCGACCCACTTTTTGTCGTTGCATTGATAGACGCCGCGCGGCACCGTATACGGCAATTGCGAACCGAGTCGGGGTTGTTGTTCACCTGTCAGCATGAACAACGAAATCAAAGGCCCCATTATTTGAAACATTGTCTCTAACAAGTTGACATCAACGACTTGACCGACTTTGCTATGCAGTGCGACCATTGTCGCAAAAGCCGCAACGACGCCAGTGACTTCGTCGGTCAATGCAATTGGTGGCAACATCGGCGGGCCATCGGGTTCGCCGCTGATTGCAGCCAGCCCGGACATTGATTCGGCAATTGATGCAAACCCTGGTCGGTCTTTATAGGGGCCAGTTTGTCCAAAACCTGATACGCGTGTGATAACCAAACTTGCGTTGCGCTTTAACAAAACTTCTGGGCCAACGCCGAGTCGTTCGAGTGTGCCTGGACGAAAGTTTTCAACTAAAACATTGGCATCATCAATTAGTTTTAAAAATAGTTCTCGGTCTGTATCAAGTTTTAAATCGAGTGCGATATTTCGTTTGTTGCGGTTGACAAGTTTCCACCATAAGCCAGTACCATCGCGCGGATCTCGCCATGCCATACCACGTAAACTGTCGCCCTCACCAGGCTTTTCGATCTTGATTACATCCGCGCCAAAATCAGCGAAATATCTTGCGCAATTTGGTCCGGCTAAAACTGTTGATAAATCAATTACCCGCAAATCTTTTAGCGGTGCTGACATTTTAAATTTAACTAATTAGGTCGATTACGACGGGCGATTGTCGAATTAGTCCATGAGCGACCACTGAACCGCCAAGATGTCTGAACCGTAACTGCCGCAAGTGGCTGAGGTTTCGGCCATAGCAATTCGAGAGCAGTACTAATTGCCACCGCTTCATCTGCGGTGGGTGAAGGTGAAACCGAATTTTGCATTTTTATAGCGGCATGTTGCCGTGTTTGCGGCGTGGCAACTCTTCGCGTTTTGATTGCAGCATTTTTAATCCAGCAATAAGTTTGCTGCGTGTTTCGGCTGGGTCGATCACATCGTCGATGTATCCGCGTTCGGCAGCAGCGTATGGGTTTGCATATTTTGCTCCGTATTCAGCAACGAGTTCTTTACGACGCTCAGCAGGGTTTGCTGCTTGTTGAAGTTCTCGACGATAAACAATTTCAACGGCTCCCTGCGGGCCCATCACTGCAAGTTCGGCAGTTGGCCATGCATAGGCAAGATCTGCACCAATTGATTTTGAATTCATGACTACATAGGCGCCACCATACGCTTTGCGGGTGATGACTTGTATGCGCGGCACGGTTGCTTCGCAATATGCGTAAAGCAGTTTCGCACCGTGGCGAATAATGCCACCATATTCTTGATCAACACCTGGCAAGAAACCAGGCACATCAACAAAAGTAATCAACGGAATATTAAATGCATCGCAAGTGCGCACAAACCGCGCAGCTTTTTCGCTTGATTCAATATCAAGAACGCCAGCCAAAATCATCGGCTGATTACCGACGATGCCAACTGTCTTGCCATCTAGTCGTGAGAAACCACAAACGATACTTTTTGCCCAGTGTGGAAAGTATTCGAAGAACTCACCATCGTCAACGACTTCTGAAATCACTTTTTTCATGTCGTAGGGCTGATTTGCAGACTCAGGCAAAATCGTGCGCAGTGATTCGCACTGACGAAGTGGGTCATCTGTTGGCGCAATAGATGGCGCTTCGGCCATGTTGTTTTGCGGTAAAAAAGAAAGCAGATAGCGAACATCTTCAAGACACGCTTTTTCGTCTGAAGAAACGAAAGTTGCGACACCACTTTTGGAAGCATGACTCATTGCGCCACCGAGTTCTTCAAGTGTCACATCTTCGCCAGTAACTGTTTTGACAACATCTGGTCCAGTTATAAACATGTGGCTTGTTTCACGAACCATGAAAATAAAATCGGTCATCGCTGGTGAATAAACCGCACCACCGGCACATGGCCCGAGCACAACACTGATCTGCGGGATTACACCTGAGGCTTGAACATTGCGATGAAAGATGCCGCCGTAACTAGCAAGCGATACAACCCCCTCTTGAATGCGTGCTCCGGCACCATCGTTGAGACCGATCAGTGGCGCGCCGACTTTCAGCGCGAGATCCATAAGTTTGTGAATTTTTTCGGCAAAAACTTCGCCTAGCGCGCCACCAAACACCGTGAAGTCTTGACTGAATACGAAAATCTTACGACCATCAATTGTTCCCCATCCGGTGATTACGCCATCCGTGTACGGGTGCTCTTCTAAACCAGCAGCCTGTGCGCGGTGGCGAGCAAGAAGATCGAGTTCGTGAAAACTTCCTTCGTCAAGCAGAATTTCGATTCGCTCACGAGCAAGAAGTTTGCCCTTTTCGTGCTGTCGATCAATTGAACGTTGCGAGCCAGCGGTGAACGCTGCGAGTTTGCGAGCCTTGAGGTCGGCAAGTTTGTCATCCATTGAGTTGCTAACCATTAGATAAACGATACTGCCCGACAAGCGAGTCGCTGAGCAACTGTATGGTCTCGAACATCAACCACCGACGGTTGTTGCAGTTGGCAGTGTGATTACCGACGGCAGGGTCGTCACAGTAGTTGGCAGAGAAATTACCGTTGGCAGGGTCGTCACAGTAGAAGTCACAGTAGAAATAGTCGATGCTTCAGTAATTGCGATTGTTGTTGCGAGTTTTTCTAGGTCACCAGTTGTTGTAGTGCCGGAGAGTTCAATGTTCCAGATGCCCGGAACATTAAGTACAAACGTTCCGTCACCTGCGACAATTGCTGCACCTTGACTCGTAAGTGGAACATTGATTTGAATTCCGCTGTAACCGATTGCCTGCGGAATTAGTTTGACTGTAAAATTATTTATTCGTCGTGGCTCAATGAGTTCAATACGCATTGCATTAATTCCTGTTAGGCCAGGTGTCAATGAGATCACAACACGAAATCGATCGTTTCGAA
The DNA here is from genome assembly GCA_037142305.1 of Actinomycetota bacterium. GTDB lineage: Bacteria > Actinomycetota > Acidimicrobiia > Acidimicrobiales > Ilumatobacteraceae > BACL27. The sequence goes on along the minus strand of JBAXAW010000015.1, from coordinate 16,495 downwards.
GTTCTTCTCTAAATGCGTATGTCGCGGTCGGCGCACTGAGTTGGGCGACGGCTTTTGGTGGTTGAGTTGAAACCATCCACGAAGTAATTGTTAATGCAAAAATAGCAAAACCAAGTTCAACTGTCACGGCACGCCGAAGACGCCATGCCATTTTTCGGGTAAGAGAGTTATTTTCGGCAAAGATTTTATGAACGAAATTCTTGAAAGCGAATACGATAAAAACCATCACTGCTGTGATAATTATTTTCAAAACTCCGAGCCGACCGTGACCACTACTTAAAATTGATGCACTATCTAGAAGATAAATTTGCAATGAACCAGTAAATAATGTGACTCCGAAAGCGAGCACTGAATGTTTCGAAAATGCCAAGACAGCACCCACTAGATCGTCTCCGCCAGGTCCGATAAGGATCACTCGCGAAAGCAACATCAATCCACCAATCCAATAGGCCACCGATAGTCCGTGTACGGCACCGAGGATGTATGTAAAAATTGCAACATCTTGACCTAACCGACTGAAACCAAGAGTCGAGATCATCAGCACCAGTAAAACCATCGCAGGCAATTGCGTCGCAGGGTCGTTTGCGCGCAATGGAAATAACGCAACCCATCCACATGAGACGACTAATGCAAAACGAAATATTAAAACGACACCACTTCCTGATGTCAGCGAACTTAACCACTCAAATGGATTCAAAGATGATAAAAAACTTTGGGAAGTTTGTTGCAGTGTCGTGAGAGTGAGGATCAAATAAAGTGTGGCAACACAAGCAATCCACGAAAGTCGCATGTAACGGATCATTACGGCGTAGTTTGGGCCTTCTGGCCAAGCGGTAATCACTAGAGCAAGCCCACCAAATATTGCGGTCATCAAAAGATATTCAAGAATTCGTAACAAGCCGATTACTCCACCTACGCGTGGTGCTGATTTCTGTTCTCCAATTGTTTCTCCAATCAAAATCGGAACAGTCGTGTCAGTTGCTATTACTTGACCAGTGGCGCTAGCAATCGTGGTTTGAATCGCGACGGCTGAAGTGAAATTAAATGATCCGCTACTGAAATCTGGCAGGGACCAACTGACTACGCAGAGTCCTGCTGGCGGAATTTGAGTCAATGCGGCCGAAACAGTTTTAAAGTCGGTGCCCAATTGTGCTTGACCTAGACCAACCGAAGTGCCGTTACAGGCAAGCGATAATCCCATGTTGGATGCAACATCAGGTGACGTCAACGGGTCTCTAAAAATAAGTTGGAGTTGTGTTGGCGGCATTGATACCACTTGATTCGCCGCGGGGTTTGACGAGGTCAAGATGTTTGTGCCGGGAGCAGCCTTTGGGGCAAAAGTCGCGCCAGCCTGAGTTGCCCCTAATCCACAAATAAGACAGAGCACACCGAAAACGACCGTTGCCAGCCACTTAGGCACTGGTGATTTAGTCATTTCCATAGATATATAGGTTACTAATCTTTCTACGTTACTTATTTTGACCCTGTTCAAGCATGTGTTCAAGCATGTGTTCGAGCATGAAGCACCCTATAGATAGGCTCGCTACGAAATGGCAACGCAATCCCTCTATCGACGATACAGACCACGCCGCTTTGACGAGCTAAAAGGTCAAGACCATGTCGTGCGCGCTCTGCGCAATGCGGTGATTAATAATCGTGAAGGTCAGGCATATTTATTTTCTGGGCCTCGTGGGACGGGCAAAACTTCCACTGCGCGAATTTTAGCGAAAGTGCTCAACTGCGAAAATCTAAAAGACGGTGAGCCATGCGGAAAATGTAATTCGTGTGTTTCGATAGATGTTGGTTCAAGTTACGACGTACTTGAATTGGATGCTGCAAGCAACAACGGCGTAGACAATATGCGTGATCTAATTGAACGCGCCGCGCTTGGCAACCCGGGTCGGCATCGTGTTTTTATTCTCGACGAAGTTCACATGCTTTCTAAACCTGCCGAAGCAGCATTATTGAAAACTCTCGAAGAACCACCCGAACATGTTGTGTTTGTTTTGGCGACTACCGACCCGCAAAAAGTTAGCGAGACGATTCGCAGCCGCACACAACATTTGCAATTTCATCTTTTGCCGATGAAAGAATTAAAAGATCACGTCAATTGGGTCGTAGCCGACGCAAAACTTATAATTAGTGCAGATGCAATTGATCGCGTTGTAAAACTTGGTGGTGGTTCTGTGCGCGACACACTCTCTGCACTTGAACTCGCGGTTGCCTCTGGTGGTGAAGTTGATGAGCAGATCTCTCTTGATGAATTCATTGAAGCCTTTATTGATCACGATCCAGGTCGTGCACTTGCTGCTGTTGGCGCATCAGTGCAATTCGGTGCTGACCCGCGCGCACTCACTGAAGACATCGTGCGAAACTTACGCGATCTGTTCTTGTCGTTGATGGCGCCAGAACTTGTTCAACTTCCTAAAGAGCGCGCCGAAATCGTGAGTGACCAAGCTCGCCGTATGGGCGCAAGCAGTGTTGTTCGGGCGATTGAAGTTCTTGGAGAAGTGTTAATCGAAATTCGACACGCACCAGACGCTCGATTGTTGCTTGAGGTTTCATTAGTAAAACTCACAAGGCAAAATTCAAATACCGATATTGCCGCGTTGATGTCGCGCATCGAAAGATTAGAAGCAGGGGTTGTGGCCAATCGAGATCCGACTGGGCCGATGACAAGACCGGTTTTGGTAGATCCAAATACGGGTCGTGCAAAATTAGGCGGACGGGCGACTCCACTTGTGGTTGTTCCAAATATTGCCCCAGTTGTGTCGGGTACTACTTCGACTAGTAAGCCTGCAAGTGAACCAACGATCACGTTGGCGAGTGTGCCAGACGTAGCGGCTAATCAAAAACCTGAGTCAACTGCAGTTCTAAGTGATGATGAAATTAAACGTCGTTGGTCCGATGTGGTTGCTGCGCAAAAGCCAATGGTGCGCGCACTGTTTAGCGCGATGAATATGGTTGATTGTCGAGATGGGATAATCACATTGTCGGCGCCAAGTGATATGCACATCACAAAATCAAGCGATCACCTTGAAGCAATATCGAGTTCACTTAAGATAGTTGCTGGCAAACAAATCAATTTCAAATTCGTTGTGGGCGAGTCAAAGCGCAATCGAAACATCAAGCAAAATTCAACTGAATTAATTGATGAAGAGATAGAAGAGCCCGTTGATTTATCTGAGACAACCAAAGCACCAAAGGGCACTCGATCATCTCCGATTGATGAATTGGCAAAGGCGTTTCCGGGATCGCGAATAATTGACGATAAGAAGTAGGCAATAGTGGTTTCGGCGTACACACAACCGATGCAAGCGCTTATCGATGCGCTCTCTCGGTTACCCGGGATTGGACCAAAATCGGCACAACGAATTGCGTTTTATTTAATTAAGAGTGATGATCGTGATGTTGAACATCTTTCAGACGCGATCACCAAGGCAAAAGCAACTGTGCGCTTCTGTGAACGATGTTCTAATTTTGCTGAAACTACTCTTTGTCATTTTTGCAGTGATGATCGTCGTGACACGACAACGATTTGTGTTGTCGAAGAATCACGAGATGTAGTCGCGATAGAAAAAACCGGTGAGTTTCGCGGGCGATATCACGTGTTGCTTGGTGCAATTAATCCATTAGATGGGGTTGGCCCCGAACAACTCAAAATTCGTGAACTACTAGTGCGAATCGAGCCCGAAAGTGTCAAAGAAGTTATTTTGTGCATGAACCCAAATACTGAGGGCGACGTGACATCAATGTATTTAGCTCGCATTTTGAAACCGCTCGGAGTAAAAGTTACGCGAATAGCGAGCGGGCTACCTGTCGGTGGTGATTTAGAGTACGCCGACGAACTAACTCTTGGTCGCGCACTTGAAGGTCGTCGCGAAGTTTCGGGCTAACGAGTTATCTAATTTATTAGCTAGCTAGCGCGGACAATCAGCGCATCACCCTGACCGCCGCCGCCACACAATGCAGCAGCACCAAGACCGCCGCCACGACGACGCAATTCGTGAAGCAATGTCAGAGCTAGACGATTACCACTCATACCAATTGGGTGACCGAGTGCAATTGCGCCGCCATTGACGTTGACGATTTCATCTGAGATTTTTAGTTCGCGCATTGAGGCAATGCCAACTGCAGCAAATGCTTCATTGATTTCAAACAAGTCGACATCAGATACTTTTTTGCCGACGCGTTCAAGAGCTTTAAGTATGCTGCGACTTGGTTGATGCAATAACGAAGCATTATCTGGGCCTGCCACCATTCCATAACTGACAAATTCACCAAGTGGTTTGACGCCTCGTTTTTCTGCAGCACGTTTTGACATCATCACGATTGCCGAACCTGCGTCACTAATTTGGCTGGCGTTGCCTGCTGTAACGGTGCCATTTTTATCAAACGCCGGCTTAAGTGATGCGAGTGACTCCATTGTGGTTGACGCGCGCACACCTTCATCATCACTAATCACAACAGGGTCACCTTTGCGTTGTGGAATTGAAATTGAAACAATTTCGTCGGCAAGTCTGCCAGCAGCAATTGCTGCTGCAGCGCGCTGGTTGCTCTTCATTGCTAAATCATCTTGTGCATCACGACTAATGTCACCGGCCGCATATCGCTCGGTACCAAGACCCATTAGACATGCATCAAACGCACACCATAAACCGTCGCGCTGAATTGCATCAAGTAAATGAACATCGCCAAAACGAAAACCGCTGCGTGCACCCATCGCAAGATAAGGAGAATTCGTCATGCTCTCCATTCCGCCTGCAATGACGATGTCGGCATCACCATTTGAAATCATTTGATCTGCAAGATAAATCGAATTCAAGCCAGACAAACAAACTTTGTTGATATTGATGCTTGGCACATTCATTGGGATACCAGCTTTTACTGCTGCTTGTCGCGAAGGCACTTGACCTTGACCTGCAGTTAAAACTTGACCCATGATTACGTGTTCAACTTCGTGGGGCGCAACACCCGCGCGACGCAATGCTTCAGCAATTGCGAAACCGCCAAGTTCCGCTGCACTAAATGAAGCTAATGCTCCGCTCATCTTTCCGATTGGTGTTCTTGCTCCCGCGACAATGTATGAACCCGGCATGGTTACTCCTTTTAATGTGTTATTTAAAGAGTAGAGCCCAAGGGGCCAGTTTTCGCATTTGAAATAGTTCTCAGGTTTATATTTTGTCTATTGGCTTAGTAATCTCAATACATGCAGGAAATCTTAAAAGCGATAATGGACGATGCCGATAGCGAGACATTCGCTAATTTGAAAATCCCGGCGACCTATCGTGCAGCACATATTTTAAAATCAGAAGAATCTATTTTTGCGGGGGTTGCATCAAAAGATAAAGATCCAAGAAAAACTGTACATATTGGGCAAGTGCCAACGCCAGAACTTGCACCTGACGAATGTTTAGTCGCGGTGATGGCTAGCAGCATCAATTTCAATACAGTTTGGAGCGCCATTTTTGAACCCGTCAGCACCTTTGGTGCACTCGCTCGACTTGCACGTGAAAGTGAGTGGGCTAAGCGACATGATTTGGATTATCACGTACTTGGTAGTGACGCCGCCGGAGTTGTGTTGCGCGTCGGCACCGCGGTGCGCAACTGGAAGCCCGGCGACAAAGTCACTGCGCATTGCAACCACCTAGATGATCAAGACCCGTCAGCACATGATGACTCGATGATGGCAACGAATCAACGAATCTGGGGCTACGAAACTAACTTTGGTGGACTCGCAGAACTCGCAGTGCTCAAGGCGAATCAGTTGATGCCAAAACCGAAACATCTTTCGTGGGAAGAATCTGCAGTTAATGCATTGTGCAGTAGCACGAGTTATCGCATGCTTGTTTCAAAAAATGGTGCTGCGATGAAGCAAGGTGATGTCGTTTTAATTTGGGGCGCAACTGGTGGCATTGGTGCTTATGCCGTGCAATATGTTCTCAACGGTGGAGGAATACCCGTTGGTGTCGTTAGTTCGCCTGAAAAAGCAAAAATTCTTCACGAACTCGGGTGTCACGCAGTGATTGACCGCAAAACTGCCAACTATAAGTTCTGGAACGACGACAATACTCATAACGAAAGCGAATGGCGCCGACTTGGCAAAGACATTCGTGGTCTTGTTGGCGAAGATCCGGATATTGTTTTTGAGCACCCAGGTCGATCAACTTTCGGCGCGTCAATGTACGTTGTCAAACGTGGTGGAACTGTTGTTACGTGTGCTGCAACCAGCGGTTTTATGTTGGAGTTTGATAATCGCCACTTTTGGATGCGCTTGAAGCGTTTGGTTGGCTCGCACTTTGCAAATTATCGCGAAGCATGGGAAGCAAATCGTCTGATGAGCAAAGGAATGATTCATCCGGTGCTATCGCAAGTTTTTTCTCTCGACGAAACTGGCACAGCGGCTTACCAAGTTCATCAAAATCTACATGAAGGCAAACTTGGCGTGTTGTGCCTTGCCCCAAAAGAGGGTTTGGGTATTACAGATAAAGAGTTGCGCGCAAAAATTGGTGAAGACAAGCTCACTATTTTCAGAAGAGCCAAATAATCTGCGATGAGTGATTCACCAGAAATGTTGTTAACCGAAATTGACCACGTGGCAATTGCAGTTAACGATCTTGATGCGGCGATTGATTACTACAAGCGAGCATTTGGGGCAACTGTTGCACATCGCGAAATTGTTGAGCAAGATGGAGTTGAAGAAGCATTGCTGAAAGTTGCGCAAAGTTACGTGCAGCTATTGACACCAACTCGACCAGATTCGCCAGTTGCAAAATCGCTTGAAAAGCGCGGTGAGGGATTACATCACATTGGTTATCGTGTCGCGAATTGTGCGCAGGCGTTGCAATCAATGATTGATGCCGGTGCAAAACCGATCGACAATGCACCGCGCAAAGGTTCGCGCGGCACAACAGTTGCGTTCGTTCATCCAAAAGGAAGTTTTGGCACTCTAATTGAGTTAGTGCAGGAGTAAAAACAGAGTCGTGGTTTTCGCGCTGACGACTTTCGTCGGTGCTGTAGTTGGTGCGTTGGTCGGCGCAACTGCCAAAAAATTTATAGTTGAAATTGATTCGCAGATAAGTATCTCGCGGTTAAAACTTATTGTTTTGGGCGTAGCGCTCGGCGCCTTCTTTGCATTTCTAATTCGCACACGATTTTCAAACTGGAATCTTCAGCTTGCCTATGCAATTTTGTGTAGTGGACTGATATTGCAAACGATGATTGATGCCTTGACACATCGTTTAGTTCGAAGCGTTTCACATTCAATTGGCGTGAGCGGCGTTGTGCTTCTGCTACTCAGTGCAATTCGCGCAGATTTTTACGATTCAATTGTTGCGGCGTTGGTTTGTGCGGTCTCAAGTGGAATTTTGTTTGCTGCAATTAATAAAATTGCGCCAGGCGGGTTGGGTGTTGGAGATGTTCGGCTCGTGCCAGTTCTCGGTTGGTATTTGGGCTTTCTTGGATACAACGAGGCAATTTGGGCAATTTTTATTGCGTGTCTCAGTGCCAGTGTGGTCGGGGTGAGTTTGATCGCCGTCGGGCGCGGGTCGTTAAAACGCAGGCTCGCTTTTGGTCCATATCTCACGCTTGGAACACTCGTCTGCGTATTTGTTGGCAAAGTATTGCCCAGTGTTTTTATCTAGTCACTTTTTTAGCTAGTCGCGTCAGTAAGCCAATCGCCTAAGTTAGTGAGATGCAAGTTCATTTAATCGACGGCACTTATGAAATGTATCGACAGCACTACGGCTCAGCGATTCGCGATAAAGAACCACCACCATTTGCAGCAACGATTGGTATTTTGACTTCGACCTTGCAGTTACTTGCAGAGGGTGCAACACACATTGCAGTAGCAACTGATCATGTGATCGAAAGTTTTCGCAACGAACTTTATAGCGGATACAAAACTAGCGAAGGCATGGAGCCGGTTTTGCTCGAGCAGATACCAATAGTTGAAGATGCGCTGCGAGCGATGGGTGTAACGGTTTGGGCAATGGAGAAATACGAAGCCGACGATGCGTTGGCTTCTGGTGTGGCTGTGGCGTGTGAAGATCGTCGCGTTCACCAAGTGCGAATCTTGACGCCAGATAAAGATTTAGGTCAATGTGTAAGTGGCCGAAGAGTTGTTCAGGTTGATCGGCGTAACAATATTGTGCTTGACGAATCTGCTATTCGTGAGAAGTTTGGAATTGGCCCCGAATCAATCGCCGATTATTTGGCACTAGTTGGCGATACCGCTGATGGGTTTCCTGGGTTGCCTGGATGGGGAGCCAAGAGTGCGTCAACAGTGCTTGCTCGGTATATCTCACTAGATGCGATACCTGATGATCATGAACAATGGAGAGCTGATGGCTTAACGACGTTGCGTGGTGCAGAAAAACTTGCAACAACACTTCGCACTCAACGAAAAGATGCCGAACTGTTTCGAACTCTTGCCACATTGGTTCAAGATGTACCAGTTGGTTCTGTAGATAGTTGGAAGTGGAATGGTGTCAAACCAGAGTTCACCGGGATGTTAGAAAAATTTGGCGCAACACATTTACTAGATCGACTTGAGCGAGTTAAAACCCTTTCGCAATAACTCAAACGCAACTAAAGGCAATGCCCACAAGTTTTGAATCAAAAGACCAAAAGCACGAACGATCTTTCGTGATTGCAACGAACGCCACGCATACAGCAGACCATAAAGTCCGACCGTTCGCTTTCCGTGTAGTTTGTCGAGCAAAGTCAGGCCCGAAAGATTTTGTGCCTGGCGATATAACTCGTAGTTATCGGCAGTGAGTATCAAACTATTACTTGAAATTGAAGACAATGATGATTTCACACGACGAATATCAGTTAAAAACTTTGGCAGAATCGCCAGTTCACCGATACTTGCTAAGGCAAGCCAGAGTGCAAAATCTTGTGCGTATAAATATTTTTGGTTATAGCCACCAACAGACTGTGCGCTCTGTCTGCGAAACATCGCCGATGAATTTACTATTGGGTTATCTGACGCCATTCGTCGCATTACATCAACACTTGTAGTTGGCGTTCGCACTTCGTTGATCAGGTTTCCGCGTTGATCGATGTTGCGATACCAACTGCCGACAACAAGAATATTTTGATTGTTAGTTAGAAAGTCAAATTGCTGTTGCAAGCGATCTTGGCTTGAAATATCGTCGGCATCAAGAATCGCTACAAATTCTGCACGAGCATTTTCTAGCGCTATGGCAAGTGCTGGTGTTCGGCCGTGATTTTTGTCAAGAGCGATAATCTTGATGCGATCATCATTTAGATTTTTTACAACAGTCAAAGAGTTATCGGTTGAGCAATTATCGACTAAGACAAGCTCCCAGTTGGTAAAAGTTTGACCGATGATGCTGCGAACGCTCAGCTCAATAGTCGAAGCTGCGTTGTAACAAGTCATCAACACTGAAACTTTTGGTGTGGCTGTCGGTGCTGAAGTCAGATACGTTTCCAAACTTTGATCGTTTCCGCCGACTGAAGTGACGACCAGGCGATCTGCGGCACTCGAATGGTTCCGATGAAGGCTGCTGCCTTCCGGCTCTGACCTGATTCTTGGGCACTCGTTGCACAGGACCCGGCCGCCACCTCACTCGACGGAAACGGTTTCTTAACGATATCCGCAATCTGTTATCGGCTAATCGTGCTAGCTAATCGTGCTAGTTAATCGTTATAGCAGTGCTCAGATAGCCTGCCAACGCCGAACAGTTCACATTGTTTGGGCGATTTGGAGGGGTGCGAGAGCGGCCGAATCGGCACGCTTGGAAAGCGTGTGAGGCGCAAGTCTCCGTGGGTTCGAATCCCACCTCCTCCGCCATGGGTATCAGTTATGAACAAGCCATGCAGGTTGCTCTGCAACATGCGCGTCTGGCAAGAGATTCTGGTGATGTACCAGTTGGTGCGGTCGTCGTGCACGACGGTCAGATCATTTCGGCTCGCCACAACGAGCGTGAAGCAACTGGCGACCCAACAGCCCACGCCGAGATTCTTGCGTTGCGTGATGCAGCCACCGCACTTGGTCGCTGGAGACTGAACGATTGCACACTTGTTGTGACATTGGAGCCATGCCTGATGTGTGCGGGCGCACTCATCAATGCACGAGTAGAAACACTTGTGTATGCAACCGCTGACCTTAAAGGCGGGGCAACATCAAGTTTGTACAACGTGTGCAGTGATCCACGGCTTAATCACAACCCAATTGTGAAGCACGGTATTTGTGAGCATGAGGCAACTTTGTTGTTGAAAGAGTTTTTCGCTCAAAAGCGCACCTCCGACTAACGCCGATAGCCTTCCAAAACGGAAGGGTGCCAGAGCGGACGAATGGAACGGTCTCGAACACCGTCGTGGGTTTAGGCCCACCGTGGGTTCAAATCCCACCCCTTCCGCCATTTTTTAGAATAAGTTTTAGATGCGTCTAATGTGAGCAGGTAATGAATGTGATGAGCGTTTCTATTAGCGATGTTCGCGCAGATTTAATTTTTGCGCACGAGCAAGCATGGTCGGCGCTTTCGCGTCCTGGCACATGGTGGTCTGGTGCGCAAAGACGCGAACTCGCGCAAACGGCATTATTAGCGATTAGCGAAAGTGAACCATCGCCACCGTGGGTTGCGGCTTCAACCGTTGCAGACAAAAATTTGCAAATACATTTCGCTTCAAGTGCGGCGCACGATGCGGTTTATCGAATTGCGCGCCATGCGGCAACTTTGACAAGTGATTGGTATCAGCGGACCACGCAAGAAATTGAACCGCTGGCATTTATTGAACTGTGCGGAGTTGTTTGCACCGTGGCGACTGTTTCGGCTTTTCGTCGAGCATTAGATCTCGGTCTTCCAGATTTAGCGCCAGCAGCACTTGGTGAGCCGTCAAGAATAAAACCAGCAAGTGTTGTTGATGCAACTTTGAACTGGGTGCCAGTCATCGCACCAGCGGATGAAAACGCGGCTGTAGTACAAGCCTTCACTGCGGTGCCCGAAACTAATCGTGTGATCTGGGCGATGGCTGATGCCCAATATATTCCTGATAAAGAAATGGTCGACCCACATTGGACTCGCGGAACGCTTTCACGGGTGCAAATGGAACTTGTCGCAACTCGAGTTTCGCAACAACGTGAATGTTTTTATTGAACGACTTCACATGCCAGCATGCTCAGTTGGAGCGGCACCGAACAAGGATTAGAAGTAAATTTAGAAAATGTACAAAATACGACCGGTGGTGTCGACGTGAGTTTTGCACGAGAACTAGTTGATTTTGCAACAGCGGCCACTGAGCTTGACCTAGCAGCATTAACTACGGCGCGCAATAATTTAATCAATGTCGCAGGTCTTGCTGTGACTATTGATGCAGCGGCTGTGATTGCAAATTTCGAAATGATGACAAGACTTGCTGATTCAACTGGCGCGAGAATGCAAACCGAAGTTGTACAAGATCGTTTGGCAGTCGCAACAGCAATGGGTGTCGACAAAGTTGTGTCACGACGCTGATTAGGTTTTAATAAAACGCAGATTTAATTTATTCGCAGACCTTGCCATTTTCGGGAACAACTAAGTCAATTAGATACGTGTCAACGGCTTTTATTATGCATGCATTGACTCCGTAACCTGTGTGTTGTTCGGCTTTCACAGTGAGAAAAATACCGCTTTCTAAGGCTTTGGCAGCGTTGCGTGATGACTCGATTGGGGTCGCTGGGTCGCCAGTCGTGCCAATCACGATTACCGGTCCTGCACCTTTGCCAGTCACTACAACTTTCTTTGCTTGCTTAACTGGCCATAATGCACACGAGTAGCCGTATCCAAAACCTGGCCCAAATCTTTTTGCAGCTTTTGTAAAAATTGGTATTTGTGCGTCCACTGCTTTGACACCAATTGGACCAGGATCGTCTAGGCATGAAATTGCAATGAACGCTTCAAGCTCATTGCCGTAAGTACCGTTTGGTTTGCGTTGGTAGTACTCATCGTAGAGTGCGAGCAAACCTGACCCATCTCCGACAACAGCGTCAGCAAGTGCTCGCTCAAGTTGAGACCAAAGGGCGTCTGAGTACATCGCTTGAGCCAGCGCAGTAAACATCACGCCCTGTGTGACAGGCGTTCTATCTGAAGCAACTACAAGCGGAGCAGCATCGACCTCGACAAGAAGTTTGTCAAGTGCTTTGGCTGAATCGCCGTTGCTATTGAAGGCGCAAGTTATGCGCGCCGAGCAATCTGCAAGAAACGCATCAAGTTGCATCTCGAAACCTTTTGCTTGAGCGAGACCTTGATCAAGAGATGATGAGTTCGGATCAGATGCTCCATCTAGAACAGCGGCGCGAACAGTTTTTGGAAACATCGTCACCCAAGTTGCCCCGAGTTCTGAGCCATACGAAAAGCCAAAGTAAGTTATTTTTTCTTCGCCAAGTGCGCGACGAATTGAATCCATATCCTGAGCAGATGAACGTGTCGAAATGTACGGCAGGATCTCACCACTCTTTTTGACACATTGATCATTAAATTTCTGGCCGGCGTCGATAATTGCTTGTTTTTCTTGCGGTGTATCTGGCGGCGAATCTATTCCGAAGTACTCGTCATATTGGTCGATGCAATCTACTTTTGGGGTCGAATCGCCGGTGCCACGCGGATCCCAACCGATGATGTCAAAACGATTAAGCAGCTCAGCACTGAAATAGAACTGTGCGTCTTTTGCAACACTTGAGCCACCGAAACCCGGTCCGCCAGGGTTGACCAACATTGAACCAACTCGATTTGCTTGATCTGATGCCGGGTTTCGAATTAGAAATAATTTAAAAGATCCAATATTTGGGTTGTCATAGTCGTAAGGAACTTCTAAAGTTCCGCATTGCATTTTGGCTTTAGACCCACCGCTTCCGGTGTCGTTGCAAGTGCCCCAAATAATTTTGCCCGTGAACTCAGGCGCAGGCGCAATACTTGAAGTTGAACTTACACCGGCGGGTATTGAAGTAGCTGTTGGTTTGATCTTGACCCGATCTTTTGATGAACCGACAATTATTCGTTCACTGCACGCACTTGCGAGTGAAGCGGCAACCAAAATCACGATTAGCAACTTGCGTCTACTATTTAAGACATGTTTCATGTGAGCCTTAATCGTATTATAAATTGTCTGCGTTGTTACCAATGAAAGATAAAAAAACTACTAGCAAGTCCCTATTTGATGACAGCATGAGTGGGTTGGCTAGCGAAACAGTTATTCAAACAGTTAATAAATTAGTTGATCAAGAATCGCTTTCGGTCGGAGATTTCATTCGCCAAGTAAATCAAACCGTCAAAAATCGCTTTGGACGCGGAGTTTGGTTGCATGGCGAAATTCAAGAGATGAAGACACCCAACCATGTTTATTTCACGCTGGTTGATAATGACGGAGATAAGAAAGCCGTACTGAGTGCATCTATTTGGCAAACTGTTTATGCTTCGATGCGAGTCACACTTGCTAACAGTGGATTGCAATTAGCAGATGGTCTAAAAGTGCGAGTATTTGGTGAACCAGATTTATACCCGGGTAATGGTCGGTTCAGCATCAAGATTTCAAAAATTGATCCGAGGTTTACGCTTGGCGATTTAATAGCCCAGCGCGAAGAAATCGTTCGGCAATTAAAACTTAAGGGTTTATACGATGCCAACCGCAAAGTTGAAATGTCACTTGTGCCGTTGCGAGTCGGCATCGTGACAAGTGTTAGCAGCGCAGCACACGCCGATGTACTCAAGACTTTTAAAGACTCGCAAATTGGATTCACAATTTTTGTTCACGATGCTCGTGTGCAAGGTGAAGACGCAATCAAATCAGTCGTCGCTGCACTCAAAAATCTTGATGCCAGAAAAGATTTAGACGTGTTGATGCTTGTTCGTGGTGGAGGGTCAAAAAATGACTTGATGGCCTTTGACTCGGCGGAAATTGCAACTGCAATTGCCAACTGCCGTCTGCCTGTTTTGACTGGTATCGGCCATGAAATAGATTTGAGCGTCGCTGATGAAGTTGCAAATCAATCTCATAAAACACCGACTGCATGTGCGACAGCAGTGATTGAACAAGTGAGAGAATTTGTTGACGCAACAGAAGAAGCGTGGGCTGGCGTGGCGATATTCGCGATGCGAGAACTCGAGACATCTTCGAGTCAGTTAACCGAGCGAGCAAATCAAATTAGTAGCAAAGTTTTAGAAGCACTTGCTGGTGCGAGTAAACGATTAGCAATGACGGCGCAACGCATCAAACATCGCCCGGCCGAAATTTTGCGTCTAGAAAAAAGTTCATTAAATGCATTGGCAGATCGTCTGCGATTGCTCGACCCAGTCAACACCATGGCCCGCGGTTGGAGTATCACTCGTAATGCCTTAGGTGGCGTTGTTCAAGATGCAACAAAACTCAAAGCCGGTGACAAACTGGTGACGACTTTTGCAAATGGGTCAGCAACGAGCACTGTTCAAGAAATTTCTACGAAAGGTAAACCAAATGGCAAAAAGTAAATCTGATGAGACGATTGGCTATGCGCAGGCTCTAGAAGAACTTGAGTCGATTCTGGCTGAACTTGAAGAGAACGACGTTGATGTCGACAAGTTGGCGACTCATGTGCAACGGGCATCTCAACTAATTGAGTTGTGTCGTGATCGAATCGGCAACGCAAAACTTAAAATTGAAGAAGTTGTCAAAGGTCTTGCGCAAGAGTAACTCGGCGTAGCATTTTATTGTGTTGTCGCATCCGCCGAGTTGGCTTCGAGATATTGCCAGCCGAGTTGATGCTCGCTTGGGTGAGTTTTTGAACTCAGAGACAATTCGATGGAAGTCTCTTGACGCCGACCTAGCGCTGCCACTAGATGAAATTAATCGGCTAGTTAGCGCCGGCGGTAAGCGGCTTAGACCTGCGTTTTGTTATCTGGGTTTTATCGGTGCTGGTGGCGATGAGAACTCAGCAAAGTTAGTTGATGCGCAGGCCGCACTTGAACTTCTTCATGTAGCAGCATTGTTGCATGACGATGTAATTGATGGCTCGCAAACTCGTCGGGGTGAGCCAACTAGTCATGCGCTATACACGAAGACTCATAAAGATAATTCGTGGGCAAGTGAAGCAAGACGATTTGGTGAAGGTGCTGCAGTTTTGATTGGTGACCTTGCGTTTGTTTACGCCGATCAATTAATAGATATTACAAATAATGATGTCGCAAAAATTTGGAACGAAATGCGTGTTGAACTAAATATCGGCCAGTATTTAGATTTGCTTGGTTCAGCGCAACGCGAGCGACGGCTGGTTAAAGCCGAACGAGTTAGTCGCTATAAGAGTGGTAAGTACACGATTGAGCGGCCGTTGCATCTGGGTGCAACTCTTGCTGCGCCAGCTTCGATTAGCAAATTATTGCCTGCGTTCTCAAAATATGGTCTACCGCTCGGCGATGCATTTCAAATGCGTGACGATGTTCTCGGTGCGTTTGATTTCACCGGTAGCGAAAAGAGTTTGACTGGTAAACCAGTTGGTGATGATCTCAGAGAGGGCAAGCCAACACCGCTACTGGCAATGGCATTCGAGCGCGCAGATTCAGTTCAGAGAAAAGTTCTCGATCTAGTCGGCTCTGTAGATATCAGTGATCAAGATGTCAGCAATATTCAAGAGGTGATCAAACAAACTGGAGCATTAGTTGCGCTTGAGGCAAAAATAAGTGCCCTAACTGCCGAGGCTATTGCGGGCGTTAAGCAAGCGCCGATCACACAATCCGCAAGAGATTCGCTAATTGAGCTCGCAGAATTTATTTCACAACGCACAACTTGAGCGTTGCCAAGGTTTTGTAAATTTACAGATAGCGTTCAGGAAATGTCAGTAACCGTAAGAATCCCGACAACATTGCGTCCACTTTCAGGCGGGGTCTCAACAGTTCAAGTTGAAGGCTCAACTCTTGGTGAAATTCTTAAAGCATTGAACGCGGCTCATCCAGGTTTCTCGGATCGATTGCTTGATAGTGAGGGTAATCTTCACAAGTTTGTAAATATATTTGTCGCCGATGATGATGTCCGATACATGCAAGGCCTCGACACGAAAATCGCCACTGGGCAGACCGTGTCTATTATTCCGGCTGTTGCTGGGGGCGAATAACCTGGTTTGAAAATATGGCTTTACTGGCGAGCTGCTAGTAGCCGAGTGTTGATTTAGCAGTCTCGTAGATAGAGTGCTAATTCTAAAAACTGCAGTCACAAACCCTGAAATTCAGGACCCAAACGGAGGATAAGAACATGGCCAAGCTCATTGCATTTGACGAGGAAGCCCGACGCGGACTCGAAGCAGGAATGAACAAACTTGCCGACGCTGTGCGTGTCACGCTCGGACCAAAAGGTCGCAACGTCGTACTCAGCAAGAAGTGGGGAGCACCAACAATCACAAACGATGGTGTGTCTATTGCTAAAGAAATCGAACTCGAAGACCCGTACGAGCGGATTGGTGCCGAGCTCGTTAAAGAAGTTGCGAAGAAGACTGATGATGTTGCCGGTGACGGAACAACAACTG
>JBAXAW010000014.1:0-22726 GCA_037142305.1 Actinomycetota bacterium | reverse complement strand
GAAGAACTTGCTCAACGCTCAAGCAACATCATTATTGAGTATTCGCCGAAATGGTTAGATGCAGGATTAGAGATATCACTGAAACAATCGCGTGGCGAAGATCTCCGTCGCCTAGTCACGACAGTTGGTCCGCACCGCGACGATATTGAATTGGCGATCAATGGTCTGGCGGCAAGAACACATGCATCACAAGGCGAGCAACGAACAATGGCGCTTGCGTTACGACTCGCTCTACACCGTTTTATCAGCAAAGCGGTTGGCGAGATACCGATTCTTGTTTTAGATGATGTGCTTTCTGAACTTGACCCAGACCGAGCACGAGCGCTACTAAATCACTTTCCAGTTGGTCAAGTTTTGATTACAACAGCTGCCGAGTTACCTCTTGGTTCACACATAGGTAGGAGTGTGAGAATTCAAGCCGGAACTATTCTTGAATCATTATGAGTGATCCTGAAGATTTTCAAGACGAAAGCCGCAGTACATCATTGGGCGAAGAAGTAAATCGGCTGCTTCAAAGACTCGGCTCGCCAAATATTGACACTGTGTCAGGAGTTTTCGGATTATGGAAAGAACTAGTAGGTGAACAAGTGGCACAACATGTGTCACCGATCAAACTTGACCGCGGTCGTCTACTAATCGAAGTCGATGACCCTGCATGGTCAACCCACATGAAGTTTCTTGAGCGAGATATCTGCACAACTTTGAGTCGTCACACCGGCACAACAATTAGCGGGATAGACATCAGAGTTAAGTCAGGTCGCGCGAACAACTAGATAGTAGAATAAGAAGGCTTGTTTAGTGATTTTTTCATCTAAATATCAACCCAAAACATCCGAAAAGGTATCTCAAAAATGGCAGTAACCAAAGCTAAACCCGCAAAAAAAACAGGTTCAGCAAAAATTACCCCAGCCTCTTACGGTGCCAAAGACATTCAAGTTCTTGAGGGATTAGACCCGGTTCGCAAACGACCCGGAATGTATATCGGTTCAACTGGTTTGACTGGTTTGCATCACTTAATTTGGGAAGTAGTTGACAACTCTGTTGACGAAGCAATGGCCGGGTATTGCACGACTATCACGGTGACGATCAACGAAGACGGTTCGTGCTCTGTACATGACGACGGTCGTGGTATCCCTGTTGACCCATATCCATCTGGGCCACACAAAGGCAAAAGCGCGCTTGAAGTTGTGCTCACCGTTTTGCATGCGGGTGGCAAGTTCGGCGGCGAAGGTTACAAAGTCTCTGGTGGATTACACGGCGTAGGTGTGAGCGTTGTCAATGCGCTTTCTAGGCGACTTATTGCAGAAATTGATCGTGATGGAGCAAAATACAAACAAGAATTTATTGACGGCGGAAACCCAAAAACTAAAATTCAAAAAGTCGGAGCGGCGTCATCGAAAGCAAAAACCGGAACAACGATTAGTTTTTGGCCAGACCCAATAATTTTCGCGTCAGAAGGCGTTGAGTTTGTTGCCCGCACCGTGCTTGAACGGTTGCAGACAATCGCATTTTTAAATCGCAACCTTGAAGTGATCTTCGAAGACAAACGTAAAGATAAAAAAGACAAAGTCACCTATCAATACAAAGGTGGCATTGTTGATTTCGTCAAGCATTTGAATGTTGCTCGCGAATCGCTTTTTAATAAAGTTGCGCATTACGAAGCAAGCGAAGCCGATCAGACATTAGAGATCGCCCTTCAATGGAACACCGGTTACTACGAAGGCATTTTCGGCTATGCCAACGGCATCTCAACAGTTGAGGGCGGGATGCACGTCGAAGGTTTTAAGACAGCTTTAACTTCGGTGTTGAACAAGTACGCCCGGTCATCAGGCGGACTAAAAGAAAAAGACGAAAACCTACTCGGTGAAGATATTCGCGAAGGTCTCACGGCGATTATTACAGTTAAATTGCGCGAACCACAGTTTGAAGGTCAGACAAAGGCGAAACTTGGCAACGTTTCAATTCGATCGTTTGTTCAAAAAGAAACAAATACGAAGCTTGAAGAATGGTTGCTTGAAAATCCGACCGAAGCGAACCGAATTATTAAAAAAGCAGTGTCGGCTGCCCAAGCACGAATCGCGGCAAAGAATGCGCGTAATGCCGTCCGTCGAAAAACTGCTTTGTCGGGTGCAGGAATGCCGGACAAACTTAAAGATTGTCAAAGTTCGAATCCGGCCGATAGCGAACTATTTATTGTCGAGGGAGACTCCGCCGGTGGCACCGCTGTAGATGCGCGTGACCCGCAGAAGCAAGCGATTTTACCAATCCGCGGAAAGATTTTAAATGTAGAGCGTGCGCGTCTCGACAAAATGTTAAAGAACACTGAAGTGCAAGCTTTGATCACTGCAATCGGCGGTGGGGTGGGTAACGATGAATTTGTCGCTGACAAAGCGCGATATCACAAAGTGATTATTTTGGCTGATGCAGATGTCGACGGAAGCCATATTCGAACATTGCTTTTGACATTTTTCTATCGTCAAATGCGACCAATGGTTGAAAGCGGATTCATTTATATTGCTCAACCACCGTTATTTTCAACCGAAGTAGGAAAAGAAAAGACATACCTTAAAGATGAGTCGGCAAAAGAAAAGTTTTTAACTGCAAACCCCAACCATAAAAAAGAATTCCAACGCCTCAAAGGTCTTGGTGAAATGGATTGGCAAGAACTTCGCAGCACAACAATGGACGCTGGAACCAGAACTTTACTGCAGGTCAATGTTGAAGAAGCCGCAGAAGCGGAAAATGTGATGAGCGTTTTAATGGGCGATGACGTTGAAAGCCGCAAAGCATTTATTCAAAAAAATGCGCGCGACGTAAGAAACCTCGACTTCTGATCAACACATGAAACTAGCTTTTTAAACCTACTTCTAATCAGGACAATAAAACTATGGCAGCGAAAAAACCCAAAAAAAATTCGGCTAGCAAAAAAGCTAGTAAAGGCACTAATAAAAGTGCTGCTAAGCCAGCGAAGAAACTCGCCAAGAAGTCGATCCCAAAGCCAAATACAAAAAATGTTGATATCGCGCAATTGCCACTTGCGCCAGGTGTGAGTGTGCAACCGGTTCAGTTGCAAGATGAGATGGAGCGTTCATTTCTTGATTACGCAATGTCGGTTATCATGTCGCGCGCTTTGCCCGATGTGCGTGACGGTTTAAAACCCGTTCACCGCCGAATCATCTGGGATATGCACCAACAGGGTTTTCGTCCAGACCGACCGTTTGTTAAATGTGCTCGTGTAACTGGTGACACGATGGCGAGATATCACCCGCACGGTGACGGTGCGATCTACGACGCTCTTGTGCGTATGGCCCAACCGTTTTCGTTGCGGCACCCACTTATTGATTTTCACGGCAATTATGGTTCACCAGACTTTGGACCTGCCGCGAGTCGTTACACCGAGTCGCGGCTACATCCACTTGCAATGCAGTTACTTGCCGATATTGACGAAGACACAGTTGATTTAATTGCAAACTACGACGGTACATCTGAAGAACCGTCGGTGTTGCCTGCGCGGTTTCCAAACTTACTTGTCAATGGTTCGCAGGGCATCGCGGTCGGTATGGCGACGAGTATTCCACCGCACAATCTCGGCGAAGTTGTTGATGCAACGCTGCATTTAATAAATCATCCAGATGCGTCGATCGCCGACTTGATGAAATTTGTCAAAGGACCAGACTTTCCAACTGGTGGCTTAATTCTCGGTCGCTCTGGAATCAATGACGCTTATAAGACTGGTCGCGGAAGCATCAAGATGCGCGCAAAAGTTGCAATCGAAGAAGGTCAACGCAATCAGATGAGAATTGTGGTGACCGAATTGCCATATCAGGCGAGTTGTTCGGCAATTGCTGCGCGAATTCAAGAACTTGTTGATGGTGGAGATCTTGACGGCATCGCCGATGTCAACGACAACTCGTCGGGTGGCGAAACAAATTTAATCATCACCCTCAAACGCGATGCGAATTCAAACGTAGTGATGAACAATTTGTTTAAGTTAACAACTTTACAAACAAGTTTCCCTGTGAACATGGTTGCACTGGTTGACGGAGTCCCACGAGTTATAAATCTTCGTGATGCACTGCAGGGCTATGTTCGTCATCAGATAGATGTGATCACAAGACGCAGTAAATATCGTCTGGCGAAAGCACAAGATCGTGGACATATTCTCGAAGGTCGACTTAAGGCTCTTAATGTCATTGATGAAGTGATCAAAGTTATTCGCGGAAGCGAAGACGGCAACTCCGCTAAAGCAGCGTTGATGGGCAGACAGTTTGGGTTTAGCGAACGCCAAGCGATTGATATTTTAGATATGCAACTACGGCAACTTACACGGTTGTCGCGAATTGATCTTGAGACAGAGCAAAAAGATGTTCAAGCACGAATTAAAGAACTTAAAGCAATACTCGCAGACGACAAAAAACTGCGAGCAGTAATTTCACAAGAGCTCAGTGCCGTGCGTCAAACGTTCGCCACAGATCGAGTTTGCAAAATCACGGCCGACGTTGGTGAGATGAGCATCGAAGATCTAGTTGATGACAAAGAACTTGTAATTGTCATGACGCAAGCGCAATATATTAAATCAGTTTCAGCAGATTCATTTAGGTCACAAAGCCGTGGCGGCCGTGGTGTTAGTGGCGCGAAGATGAAAGATGCTGACATTGTGCGAAATGTTATTTTCACGACGACACATTCGTATCTATTATTTTTCTCAAACCGTGGTCGGGTATATCGCCTTCGATCACTAGATATTCCTGAGCGTGAACGCACGGCCAAAGGTATTCCGATTGTTAACCTTTTGCCACTGAAGTCAGGCGAAACGATTCAAGCGATTATCGACACGCGCGAATTTCCTGGCAAACGGTTTTTATTCTTCGTTACAAAACAAGGTCAAGTTAAAAAAACAGCTTTTGATGAATATGATTCGTCTCGTCGAGATGGTTTAATTGCTCTCAAACTGCGACCAAAAGACGAGTTGATCCGCGTTATTGAAACACACGGTACTCATGATGTGTTTATCATTAGCCGAGATGGTTTAACGATTCGATTCTCAGAAAAACAAGTTCGACCAATGGGCAGGTCTGCTGCTGGAGTGCGCGGCATGAGGCTTCGTGCAGGTGATGAAGTCGTCTCAATGGACATCGCAAAGACAGGATCTTCATTGCTGTTAATGACCGAGTCTGGTTACGGCAAACGAACGCCACTCAACAATTTTATGCGCAAAGGTCGTGGCGGTTTAGGAATGATCGGCATCAAACTCACCGGTAAAAAAGGTCACGTTGTAGCGGCATTTATGGTCGGTGACGATGATGAGATAGTTGCCGTATCTTCGGCTGGCACAACTATCAGAACGCCAGTTAAAGACATTTCGACCCAAGGTCGCGCCGCAACTGGTGTGCGGGTGATGAGTCTTGGTGCAGGGCAGGTTGTGGCCTCTGTTGCACCAATCTTGGCGACCGACGAAGTTTAATTATTTTTTTTAAAACTAGTTATAAAAAAAATGACAACGGATCGGCCGTGTTATTTATCGCGGTAGCGATAAGTGCGACGTTTCTCACGGTTGTCGGTTTAAGCAACTCGTTAAACACAATTATTAGTTCACAACGTGCGCAAGTTGCTGCTGATGCAGGCGCACTCTCTTGTGTGATTTATGGACAAGATGCTGTTGAGCAAATCGTTATCGAAAATAAGGCCGAACTGATTTCTGTAATTTTAAAAGCTAGTCAATGTCAAGTCGTTGTGCAGTTTCATGGTGTTTCTCGTGATGCTTATGCCATGACGAGTACTGATAGTCATCTGCCTACACTGCAAAGGTGAAGTTGTCTAAGGTGACTCCCAAAAACAGACCACGCGTGCGTCGTGTATCGCGTGTAATTCGAGATATTGATCCATGGTCGGTATTTAAAGTTGGTTTGGCTTTTCACCTTGTGTTGTATTTTGTAGTCTTGATTTCGTTGATGTTGTTATGGAATGTTGCTCAGTCAACTGGCACGATTGATAATATTGAAAATTTTATGGAGTCATTTGGTTGGGAAACGTTTTCGTTTGACGGCGGAGCACTTTTCAAAAATCTGAGTATTTTTGGGCTATTTATGGTTATTTTGTTTACAGGGCTGTGGGTACTAATAGCGACTATTTTTAATCTGATTACTGACCTCGTCGGAGGAATTCGGGTTACTGTGCTTGAAGAAGAAGTGCGAGCCAGCAATGATCCTGTAGTTGAGGCTGGTGCAACTCAGCAGTAGCCTTGCAAGTCCTCGTATTACAACGGGGCTATAGCTCAGTTGGTTAGAGCGCATCCCTGATAAGGATGAGGTCACAAGTTCGATTCTTGTTAGCCCCACAACACAAATTCGTCTTCAATCTGATGAGATTCACGCCCAACGATAAAGTAAGGGGTATACAGACCATGCTTTGCGGTTCGCTAAATATCCAAAGACATCTAGATCGTCGAAGTTACTTCATTTGAGCGAGTCAAAAACTACCTATCGCTATTACGCCTATGGCCGCCAGGCACTTGTTGAAGCGTTGCGACTCGCCTATGTATTGCCAGGTGACGAAGTTCTGGTGCCGGCTTTGATCTGCAAAGATGTCCTTTCATCGATTCACACAGTTGGTGCAAAGCCAGTTTTTTATCAAGTTAATCAGAATCTTGCACCTGTTTCATTGCCGAACTCTTCACTCATAAAAGCAGTTATTGCAGTAAATTATTTTGGCTTTGCACAAGACTTAGAAATATTTTTTGATTATTGCAAGAAATTTTCTGTGAAGTTAATCGAGGATAATGCTCACGGCTATTTAAGTGCCAACATTGATGGAGTTCTGCTCGGTAATCGGGCGCCACTAGGCATCACAAGCATCAGAAAGACGATTCGAATCCCCGATGGTGCGAGACTACATATAAGTGACACAAAACTGTCAGAACTTATACCAGCTCAAATTCCGCCTCAACTTTCGCTCAATGAAAAACCATTAGGCGCAAGATACTTTCTTCAGAGTAGATTTTCAAAAGTTGAACGCCTAACTAGATTGCCATTACTGCGTTGGGCGAGATCAATTGTGCGTCTGCGCAGATTTTTAACAACAGGTGAATTTATCGCTACGTCAACGACACTCGCTGAAATCGAAGTTGTAGTACCAGTTGGACCACGAGATTCATCCATGAAAAAAATTCATAAGTTAAACGAGCAAGTTGAAGCAAAACGGAGAACCAAACTTTATAGGCGTGTGAGTTCGGCTCTTGATAAATCAAAGATCACGCCGGTTCATGGTCGTCTACCTGAGAATTGCACCCCGTACGGATTTCCTTTTTTCGGCGACGCGGAAGCAGCAAAAAATGTTCAGCGAATAGTCAATAGTTTTGGTGTAGAGGTAATTCGCTGGCCAGATTTACCTGAAGCCGTTTTGGCGGATGCCCCAGATCACTATTCGAATTTATGGTTAGTGAATTTCTTGTGAAGAATTTAATCAGTGATGGTGTGTGGTCTATTTGGACCGGAACCAATGTCGAGTGGAATACAAAAGTTGCCAGCGTTGAGGGGCGAAATGTCTACCAATCTGCGCAATGGGCTGATCACAAATCAAATGCTGGTTGGCAAACATTTCGATTTATTTATTTGTCAAATAATTTGCCTTCTGATTCGGCCAGCACAACTATTGCCCAGTGCTTAGTTCGTCCAGGGCCGCTTAAATCTTTTGTTGTTTGGATTCCCGGTGGCCCGTTAGGTGATCTAAAAACAATTGGTAAAGGTTTTGTGCAGGCCGTCAAACAACACTTGGGTGCCTCAGTGATTTATTTCCGGGTATCAATAACGCTGCAAGCCACAAGTGAGTTAGAGACGAAATTGAGGGTTAATAAGTGGAAGAAAGCTAAAAACGTAATTGGTTCGGCACTAAGCATGATTTATTTACTCAACGCCGATCAACAAACTCGGGTTGAAAAGTGTTCGCCAAATTGGAAACGCAACTTAAAGCGCTCGGCAAAAAATGTCAGTGCACCGTATGTGTGGGAGACCCCAAACCCGCAGGAGATTTCAAGTGCATACGAACTCATGGATGAGTACAAGAAAATCGAAGGTCTTTCGTTACAACGATCTGTTTCAGATTTACAGAGCGTAATTTCGGTCCTTGGCAGTCAACTTTTGTTAGTCAGAATTAATGATCTCAATGGCGATCCATTAGCAATTCGGGGGGCCTTAATTTTTGACAACCTTGCCTGGGATTTTATTGCGCTGACCACGCCTGCGGGGAGAAAAACTTATGCTTCATATGCAGTTTTTTGGTATCTTGCTGAGAAATGTTCTGAGGCAGGGGTGCAACAAATTGATTTGAGTGGGATTGATCCGAAAAAAAATAAAGGCGTTTATGATTTCAAAAATGGAACCGGTGCCACACCGATTGAATATCAAGGAGAATGGGAAATTTCATCGCCGTCTTGGTTTAGGCCACTCGCAAGTAGGCTCGTTTCGCGCCGAGTTTCTTAATACTCGCATGTTTATTGCGCTCAAGTTGAGGTGATTAATGTCTGACTCAGAACAAAAGAAAAAAGTTTTGTTCATATTCACTGAAGACTGGGCATTCTCAGCATTATTTCTTGATCGCGCAGTTGCTGCGCGTCAAGCGGGCTTTGAAGTTGCTGTGCACGTTCGGTGCACAACACATAGAGAGATAATTGAGCGCGAAGGTTTGCGCGTAATACCCCATAATATTTCTCGAAGTGGGACCAACCCGTTTAGTGCACTTTGGTCGATATGGAAACTTGGAAAAGTCTTTCGTGAATTCAAACCGAATATCGTGCATTTAATTGCGATCAAACCAATTGTCTTGGGTTCGCTCGCTAGCTTTTTTTATCCAAAAGCAAAAATAATTAATGCGCCAGTCGGAATGGGCTATCTGTTTGCATCCAATGATCTGCGTGCCCGAGTTTTGCGCCCAGCAGTTCGATTGATGCTCGGAGCCCTGTTGGGTCGGCGCGAAGCAACCACAATTATTGAGAACTCAGACGACCTAGCCAGTCTCGTAGAAGGAGAGTTTCTCAATCGAAATCAAATTGTTTTAATTCGGGGTACCGGTGTGAATTTAGAAGTCTTCAAAGCATCACCTGAACCCGACGGAAACAAAGTTGTTGTGCTTGTTGCACGAATGCTCATCGATAAAGGTGTTTTTGAGTTCGTTGAAAGTGCCAATGAGATTAGAAAGACACATCCAGATATTGAGTTTTGGTTGGTTGGAGATGTTGATCTTGGAAATCCTGGTTCGTTAACCTCTCAGCAATTACAAGATTGGGCGACAACTGGCGCAATTAAGTGGTTTGGTTACAGAAACGATGTGGCCGAGATTTTAAAGCAATGTCATATTGTTTGTTTACCGTCATATAGAGAAGGTTTTGGCAAAGTATTTGTTGAAGCGGGTGCTAGCCAGCGTGCAGTCGTTGCAACCAATGTTCCAGGTTGTCGAGAAGCAGTAGAAGACGGAAGAAATGGTCTATTGGTTGAGCCAAAAAATGTTGGGGCATTGACCGCAGCGTTAATTTGTTTGCTTGAGGATGATCAGTTGCGACTGAAAATGGCTGCTGAGGGTCGCAATCGCGCAGAGAACGAGTTTTCATCTGCGACAATTAATAAGCAAACAATTGCGGTATACCAGCAGGTTCTCGAATCGTCTAGTTTGTAAACTAAATCATCCAACTAAACTAAAGATGTACTAGGAGGTGGCAGTGAAATTTATTAGACGCGTTCTGCTTGCTGTCAGTGTGGCTAGTGCAGTTGCCGGTGTGATTCGCTTCAAGGGCAAAGGTGTTGGAGCGATCAAACAAGGTGGCTGGCGCAAAGTTACTGATCCAAAATAAAACACGAAAATAAACGGTTAATTAGATGATTGGCATCGTTGGTGCTGGTGTAGTTGGCTCTCGAGTAGCCGAGACTCTGCGATTATTCTCGCAGCAGCAAATTTGTGTTTACGATACTGAGCAGATAATTGGCCAACGCCTAGCCGGTCGGTTGAGCGGAGGAAAATCTCAAATAAGTGTTGTTGATCGAAACGCGATGAAGTCGGCAAAAGTCGTTGTATTGTGCGGGCCGTCTCCACATTTCTCAATCGCTAAAGAGTTGCTTGACGCAGGTGTGCGCGTTGTTTCAACAAGCGACGATATTGCCGACTGTTTGAATTTGTTAACACTTTCACAACTTGCGACCGAAAATAAAGCAACATTAGTAGTTGGTGCTGCGTCGTCACCGGGTATGTCTGGTTTATTGGTGCGACATCTTGCAGAGTCTTTTGACTCAATTGATGAAGTTCATGTTGCGCTTCACGGCACCGGTGGCCCCGCGTGTGCCAGACAACATCACCGCGCACTATCTGGGCAATCAATCGGTTGGCATGATGGCGAGTGGTTGCGTCGTCCGGCAGGAAGTGGACGCGAACTTTGTTGGTTTCCAGAACCAGTTGGTGCATATGACTGTTACCGCGGCGAATTACCTGATCCGCTTTTAATTAAACGTGCTTTTCCAGAACTTGAGCGTGTTACTGGACGGGTTACTGCGACACGTCGTGATCGAGTTTTTTCTAGAGTGCCGATGATGATTCCGCCACAAGCCGAAGGTGGAATGGGTGGACTTCGTGTTGAAGTGCGTGGAATGAAAAATGGCGCACGCTTGGTTGATGTGATTGCTGTTGCTGAGCGTGTAGGTCAAGTCGCCGGAGTCGTTGCTGCGAGTACTGCCCACGCAATTGATAAAAATAAAATTTGTGAATATGGCGCCCATGTACTTGGGGATGAGTCAATGCCGAATTCGTGGCTGGTTGCACAAATTTGTAATGCGGGTATCAATTTGCATTCGTTCGTTAGGGCTTAGTCAGACTTTAGACACAACAATAATATTCACTAATTTTATTCTCACTCATTCTCAGATATCGTGCTGAATGTGTCTGTGGCAAATAAGCGATCAAACAACAGTCAAAGCGACGAGCACCGAGCTGTACGCCATGATGTGCACAACGATGTGCACAGTGAAGTAATGCGCAGGTTTATCAAACACAGCCAACGGTATACATCGCAACGTCGATTGATCGTGACGGTTTTGTCGGCTTCTGATCGCCCTTTGATGATTCAACAGATGTTGAAGCGCTCGAGTAATACAAAAAAAGTTTTGGCGCAAAGTTCTCTGTATCGCAATCTTGTCGTGCTTGAAGATGTCGGCGTGGTGCAACGAATTTTCAGCACCGATGACGTGGCGCGTTACGAACTTAACGACGATATTCTCGGCCACCACCATCATCTTGTCTGTTCAAAGTGTGGCGATATTCGCGATGTGCGAATACCAGAATCTATTGAGTCAAGTCTCGACACAGTTCTTGCGAAAATTGCAAAAAGCTCAGGGTTTCAACTTGATCAACATCGATTAGATCTAATTGGCCGTTGCGGGAAGTGCCGCTAGTGCCGCTAATGAATTAGCTAGTTTTCCCAGTTAACTTTGAAATCGAATCGTTGAGACGCTCAATATGTTGAGTCAACTCATCAGATGTCACAACATTTGACAGCGCCAACTGCACACTGGCAATTTCGCGAGCCAGAAACTCGGCATCATTTTGGGTGCGAATTGCAACATTGCGATCAATTTCTGCTTGCTCGCGATCGCGAAACTCTTGACGGTTATGCGCCAACAGAATTAGAGGCGCGGCGTAGGCAGCCTGAATTGAAAACATTAGATTCAATAAAATAAACGGATATTTATCCCATCTGAACGCAATGAATGAGACATTTAGGCCAACCCAAATTAAAACCATTATGGATTGAATAATTAAAAAACGGGCAGTGCCCATGAGTCGTGCGATATTTTCAGCGAATTCGCCAAACGCACTTCGATTATATTGCACACCAATCTTCGGCTGGTTGCGTGGCCGTCCAAGGTCTTCACGACGCTTCATTATGCACTCCATTCAAATCGTGCTCTGAGTTGTTATTTAGATTCGTAGAGATCTGATTATTCTCCGGGGTTCGGACGACAACTTTGCGACGCCAGTCTGCAGGCAATGCATTATCCAAAACATCGTCTACTGTGACTGCGCCGAGAAGTCGACCGTTGGCATCACAAACACCAACTGCCAACATGTTGTAGGAAGCAAGCCGCTCTGCAACTTCTCGTTCAGGCAAATGTGGATCAATAGTTGGTTCGTTTTCGACGCAGTGACGCAGCGTCATGCTTGGGCGTTCACGCAGCAATCGCTGAAAATTTACAACCCCGATGTATGTGCCGGTGGGTGGATAATGAGGCGCGTGTGCAATGAAAACTTGTGCAGCAATTGAGACAAGTCGTTCTGGGTCGCGAATCAGTGCAAGCGCTTCGGCCACTGTTGCGTCCGGTCCAAGAACAATGATGTCTGGAGTCATCAATGCACCTGCAGTACCGCTCGCATACGAGAGAAGTTGGCGCATTGTTTCGGCGTCTTCGTCATCCATTGCATCTAAAACTTTTGTGCGCTGATCGATTCCCATTTGTCCAAGCAAGTCGGCGAGGTCGTCGTACTCCATTTCGTCAAACACACTGTTGAGTCGCTCCATGTCGAGACCTTCGATTAAGCGCAACTGTTCATCTTCTGGTAGTTCTTCGAGCACATCAGCAAGACGTTCGTCATCCATTGCATCAGCAAGTTGTCGGCGTTGCTCGGCAGGTAATGCGCGAATAATCGTTGCTACATCACTGGCGTGCATGTCACGCAGACGTGCAGCTTCAGCAGCAATTGCCGTTTTAGGCGCAAACATTGAAGCAATTTCTTGCCAGTCAACAATTCGATTGCCTGATCGAGTATTTAATAATCCACGTTTTGAAAGTCGAACTTTAGATACTTGCCAAGTTGATGACCTGCCAGCATTGTGAACTAACGCAACATCGCTGATTACTTCATCGCCGACACGCTTGTCCAACACATCTTTGCCAAGAAGTTGTTCGCCTGCGCGAGTGCGAAACGGCGTGAGGTTGATATCCCATGACTTAAGTCGGACGCCCGAGTTGTCTAAAGTTTCGACACGCGTAGCACTGACAAAAATTCGGCGTCGCTGACTGGTAGCGACAAACCCTAAAACTTTAGGTGCTTCGGCACTGCGACCAGCAACAACGATAATGTCGTTGATTTTGCCGATTGCCTGACCGCCCGCGTCAAGTAGCGGCAGACGCATAATGCGAAATGCATATAAAAGTTCACCGACCATACAGCGAGGATACCCCTAGATGCGAGAGGAGTTAGAACGAATTATTCGCTGTTAGTGTGGGCGTGCCCTACGGGGACGTAGCTCAGTTGGCTAGAGCACCTGCTTTGCAAGCAGGGGGTCGTGGGTTCGATTCCCATCGTCTCCACTTTATTATTTGATTGGTATAGGTGGTTGTGTGAAGCAAACGCATCTGGTCACTGGGCCGTATCCAGAACTTTGGAGCAATGTCAATTCAGTCGTTGTTATTGATGGAATTGGTTTGGATGGCAAAGTTTTTATTGACGATCCGAATATTGAAGTTACTTTGGTCAAATCTCCAGAGATTTTGTCAGGCATTACGGATGAAGAGTTTGAGGCGTTTGAGTCGTCAAGTGAGTTGGTGTTTCAAGATTTGGTGAGCGAACTCAATCGACGGCACGGTACTGCGTTTCCGTTGCGTTACTGGCGAATTGTGGTCGGTGCGTGGTTTCAACAGTTCGCACAAGTTGTGCATATGCGATTAAAAATTGCTGAATATGTCTTTAAGACGTACGGTGCGTTGAAAGTCGCAAAACTTGATTTGACCTGGCAAGAACTTTTGCCAGTGACACACGACGAAGCTTCACTATTGTTCGCCACAGATATCTGGAATCATTACATTTATGTTGAGGCGATTAATTTTGTGGCAAAGTCAGCAACGGAAAACATTTTAGTCTCGTCGCCAGAACGCAATAAAGAGTTGCTTGAATATCGGCAAAACGTAAATTTTGGCTTGCCTTCACCGCAGACGAAATCAAAACTTGAGACATTGTTAGCGAAAATTTCGCCGAATCCTAAAGTTGTTCTAGCTGGAGTTGTGCAATCTAAGTTGTCATTAGTTGTGATGCATTTGCGACTGCGATCGCTACCTCGACTATGGCGATTTAGTTCAAAACTCACGGCACATCCAATTAACCCCACCGCGCGGCAAAATTTTGATATCTCTAAAAGTTCTACCGATCGATTTGAGAAGTTTTTGCGCGAACTATTAGCGACTAATTTGCCAACGATTTATCTTGAAGGGTTTAAAGAATTACAGGACAGGGTAAGTGAATCTCAGATCTGGCGACACCCGAAGCTAATTTTTACAAATACGTTGTTGCATCGAAATGAGCAATTTAAAGTTTGGTCTGCGGAACACGTCGTTTCTGGCGCGACAAAATTAGTTTCCGGGCAGCACGGCGGCGGATATGGGGTAAAGCGATATAAAAGTTGGGGAGAAAATTACGAAATCAGTGTCGTAGATCGGTTTATGTCATGGGGTTGGTCTGATGATTCAAAAATAGTCAAGCCAACTTGCGTTCAGTCACACCACGAAAAATTCAAACCGAATAGAAATGGTGGAGTACTAATTGTGTTAGGTCCGATTACTCGAAATTCAGATATTTACGGGATGCTCGGGGTGCAGAGCAATAGCGCTTATTTGGATAATCTAAAGAAATTAGTTACGTTATTGCCACAAAGTATTCGTAACCAGACAATAATTCGGCCAAAAAACGCAAGTTCAATCGGGAAACCCGCCCGTGTTTCCGGCCAACAAATTTCAGAAATTTTAGGCGGAGTTGTTGAGGTTGACCTTGGGAGCGTCGACCTAAATGAGACCCTTTCCAGTAATCGCATATCAGTTGTTACATACAATGAAACAACTGTTCCGAATAATCTCATGGCGGGGTATCCAACGATTATTTTTTGGGAAACGAAGCATGAGCAATTAAATCTGCGTGCGAACAAGTTTTATGAGCAACTTTTTTTCGCGAAGATTCTTCACCACAGTCCTGAATCTGCGGCGCGACATATTGCTGACGTGTGGGAAAATGTTGATCTCTGGTGGACTTCAGATGAAGTGCTTCAAGCGCGTGAAAATTTTTGTGAGAACTTTGCTCGCTATCGTAAGTTTCCAGCGCTCGAAGTAGCAAAAGCACTTGCTGATTACCGATAACCTTGGTTTAGTTAATTCCCGTCGCTAAAAGGTCGTTAAACGAATGTATCTTGACAACAAACGCGTACTAATTACTGGTGGCACCGGGTCGCTGGGCAAAGTACTTGTGCGACGAATATTGTCTGGTCAACTCGGTTCCCCGAAAAGCGTTGTCGTGTTTAGTCGAGACGAAGCCAAACAACACGATCTTCGAATGGATTATTTGAACCATCGTGCAGCAACTGATGAAGTGATGTATCACAACTTCGAGCGGATATTGCAGTTCAAAATTGGTGATGTTCGAGACTTTCATTCAGTTGCGCAGGCCTTGACTTCAGCCGACATCGTGTTTAATGCGGCTGCCTTAAAACAGGTACCCGCATGTGAGTACTTTCCGTTTGAGGCCGTTAAAACAAACATTGAAGGCGCAGAGAATATTGTTCGGGCAATTATTGAACTTAAATTGCCAGTCGAAAGTGTCGTTGCAATTTCAACTGACAAGGCATGTAAGCCAACAAATGTTATGGGAATGACTAAGGCGATTCAAGAGAGAATATTTCTTGCGGCCAATATCAGTTGTCCGCAGACGCGATTTATTGCTGTGCGCTACGGCAATGTTCTCGCCTCACGTGGTTCGGTGGTGCCGTTGTTTATTGATCAAATTGCCGCGGGTGGCCCACTAACGCTCACTGACAAAAACATGACGAGGTTTTTGCTGACTCTTGATCAAGCAGTTGATACGGTTTTTGAGGCATTGCAATTTGCTGTGGCAGGTGAGACCTACATTCCCAAAATTAAGGCAGCGTTAATTCAAGATGTTGCTACGGCACTGGTCGGTTCGCAAAAAATTGAGGTCGTTGAAAGCGGCATACGACCTGGTGAGAAAATGCACGAGATTATGATCTCCGAAGAAGAGTCGCTCCGTACTATTTCTCGTGGAGACTACTTTGCGATTAAGTCAATCTTGCCTGAAGTGGCAACGGCATCATCTGAACCACTTATTGAGTTTGCCGAAGTAAGTTCGGCAAACTATCTAATGTCGACAGATGAAGTGAAAACGTTTCTTGAAAAACATTTGTCGGGTGACTTGATTAGCAACTAATGCGAGTTTGCATTCTTGGTTCAGGCGGAATGCTTGGTCACATGTTGGTTAGAGTGCTCAGCGAGACTCACGATGTCTACGGGACGTCCAAGCAAGAATGGTCTGCAACGTCCGGCCTTGCAAAATTTTTAAGTAAGGACAAATGGATTGCTGGTGTTGACGCAAAAGACATCACGACAGTCAGCGCTCTTTTTCGTGCACACGAGTTCGATGTTGTAATAAATTGCATTGGCGTTGTCAAACAGAGAGGCCACCGAACTAGCGAAGACGAGATGATTGAAGTAAATGCTCATTTTCCGCACAAACTTTTGAGTAATTGCGATGCGTTTGGCGCTCGATTGATTCATATAAGTACTGACTGCGTATTTTCTGGCAACAAAGGCAACTATGAAGTAACTGACAATCCTGACCCAATTGATATTTATGGATCCTCAAAATTAGCTGGCGAGATAGTCGATGATCACAATTTAACAATCCGTACTTCACATGTCGGACGAGAACTTACAAACTTCACCAGTCTTTTCGAATGGATTCTTAATAATCGTGGCAAAAAAGTCACTGGATATTCGAATGCAATTTACTCAGGCTTGACAACGTTTAGCTTGTCAGTGGTAATTAATTCTCTATTGACTATTGGTTCAAGCATCAACGGTTTAGTGCATGTTGCATCAAATCCAATAAATAAATTGCAATTAATTACTGAACTAAATAATCGTTTGGGTCTTGATATCAACGTAGAAATAGACAAGTCTGTAGTTTTAAACAGATCACTATTGTCAAGCGATCAAATCACTCAACTCGGAATCGAAATACCATCGTGGGACCAAATGTTGGACAACTTTTGTGAAGATCAAGCAACTTATGACTTTGTCCCACGCTAAGTTAACTGCTACGCCACTCGGTTTGCTTATATAATTAAACATCAAAAGGCGCTCTGAAATGAAAAAGTGGCAAAATGAAACCTTGGGCCGTCTTGATGTGCTCGTTGCGACCAAGAAAAAAGAATTTTTATGCGCCGACCCGTTTCCACATTGTGTAATAGATGATCTGTTCGACTCAGTATTAATGGAAGAATTAGTTAACGAATTTCCTGTTGTTTCTGACCCGATATGGGAGTCTTCAAATCAAGAGGAAATTCAGGTCAAACTGCGTAGCAATTGGGTTACCGATGAGGATATTCTGCCTGCGACTAGAACCATGGTTCACTTTTTGAATTCCGGCGTGTTTATGAAACGGCTGAGTGAATTATGTGGGATTGAAAAATTGATATCGGATCCGTACTACACAGGTGGGGGTTTAAACTGCACCCGAAAAGGCGGCCTATTGGATGTTCATGTGGATGGAAATTGGCATCATGCGATGGGCGTGCATCGAAGACTTAATGCGATTCTTTATTTAAATAAAGAATGGAAATCTGAATGGGGTGGCCAACTTGAACTGTGGAATCCTGAAGTTACTCGGTGCGTGAAATCAATTGAACCCAAGGCGAATCGATTGATAATTTTTGAAACTCACGATTACACATATCATGGGCATCCAGCTCCATTGGCGTGCCCAGATGATGAAGCTCGCAAATCTTTAATTCTTTATTACTACACCGCGCTACCAAGGCCGGAAACACAAACTGTCATCTCTAAACCACATCGAGCACTTTGGCGCCGACTTCAACTTAAGGAGTTGAGTTAGCGATGAAAACAAAGACTAAATCGACATTGAAGGTAATGACAATTGTCGGTACTCGTCCAGAACTGATCAAATTGAGTCGGCTCATCCCGTTGTTGGATGAACACACGCAGCACACATTGGTGCACACAGGTCAAAATTTTTCGCCAGAGCTCAACGAGATATTTTTCAACGAAATGCGGATTCGAAAGCCAGACCATATTTTTTCAGTCGCGGGTTCGACGCCGATGAACTCAATCGCGCAGATCTTAGAGACAACCGATCAAGTTTTAGAATCAGTGATGCCAGATGCGGTATTGGTTCTCGGTGACACGAATAGTGCACTTTCGGTCATTGCAGCCAAGCGCCGAAAAATACCAATATTTCATTTAGAAGCAGGAAATCGTTCATTTGACCAACGCACACCAGAGGAAGTAAATCGCAAGATCGTCGACCATACGAGCGACATTAATTTAACTTATTCAGAGCACGCCCGCCGCAATTTACTTCACGAAGGGTTTGTAAGTAGTCAAATCTTCAACGTTGGGTCTCCAATGAAAGAAATTTTTAATCACTACATGATTGATATTGACAAGTCAAAAATACTGTCGGAACTTCAAGTAGAAAAAAATAAATATTTTGTCGTCAGTCTGCACCGAGAAGAAAACGTTGACGACTCGCAAAGTCTAACTAAATTAATTGAGGCGATTGAATCAACTGCAGACCATTTCAATCATCAAGTGATTTTTTCTACACATCCAAGAACTAAAGAGCGACTTAATAATTTGAATATTAAGTTTGATAAACAAATCAACTTTATTACTGCGCTTGGGTTCTTTGACTTCATAAAACTCCAACAAAATGCTTTTTGCGTAATTTCTGACAGTGGTACTTTGACAGAAGAAGCTTCGTTACTAGGCTTTCCTGCGGTCACTTTGCGCGATGCACATGAACGACCTGAGGGCACCGATAACGGCACTCTTGCAATGAGCAGTAGTTCTGCAATTCAGTTGGTTTCAGAAGTAGCGGTTGTACGTGCACAGTTTGATTCTGGAAATTTCCCAAAACCGATTAGTGATTACGAAGTCGAGGATGTTTCGTGGCGCGTAGTGAAAATTATTCTGAGTTATGTGGAGTATGTGAACAAACGCGTGTGGTTTAAATAGTTCTCTTCGATGAATTTACTTTTCATACACGAAGTTAATTGGCGAGATAAAGTCACTTTTGAGATTCATGACATCCCAGA
Organism: Actinomycetota bacterium; assembly: GCA_037142305.1. GTDB lineage: Bacteria > Actinomycetota > Acidimicrobiia > Acidimicrobiales > Ilumatobacteraceae > BACL27. Next base: position 3,579 of record JBAXAW010000014.1, on the reverse strand, counting down.
GTTGCTATCTATTGCCGGACATTCAGTCTTTTTTATCGACTACCCTGAAGTTTCGCTAGACAAAAAACAATCAAGGCATCGTTTTTTACGAACAACTTTTTCGAGGGTTCAATCTCGAACCCATAATGGTTCAACGGTAGAGCTGAGAACCCCAGGGCGAATTTTGCCAGGGGTGGCTGACCGTTTAGTTGCTTCGCTCACATTTGTGCCGCTGCTAATTAAAACAGTTCGTTCTGAGAAAATTAACTTAATTGTTCTGTATGGGGTGCCGACAAACGGTTGGCAGACGGTGCTTGTTGCAAAGTTATTGCGTATTCCAGTGATTTTTCGAGCGATAGATGTATCTCACCTACTGCGAGGATCGCTGTACAGAAACCTAATACGAACCGCTGAGCGATTTATTTATAGGAATGTAAATCATATTTCGGTGCATAACGTGGCGTTGGCAGAGTACTGCGTGAGTTTTGGTGCTAACCCAAATAATGTTTCAATTGATTACCCACGGTTCGATACAGATCGTTTCAGGCCAAGTGGCCGAGATCACGAATTAGCAAAAAACTATGGAATTAAACCAGAACAGAAGGTCGTTTTTTATCGGGGGACTCTTTATCGGTTCTGTGGCCTTGAACAGTTTCTCGAATTATTTGCAGAAACCTTAAGAAACAACGAAAATATTTTAGTTTTAATAATTGGTAGCGGTGAAGCCGAGAAAGATATTGCTGGCGCGATTCATCGACTTGGAATTCAGAATCAGGTGATAATGCGCCCATTTGTTGACTATCCGGAACTGGTTAGACATATTTGTTTAGCCGATGTATCGGTAAATACCTTCGTACCATCACTAGTAACAGATTGTGCATTACCCGGTCGTGTTCTACAGTCACTTGCGTGTGGAATATCTGTCGTATCAACACCACTTAAGGGGCTCGTTGCTTACACAGGTGATTCTAATTCGGTGGTCTATGCATCGTTGGATGTTGAGTTTGTTCAAGCTGTAAATGATCTTTTACATAACAAACAAAAGCGAGACTGGTTGTCTGTTGCAGGCAGAGAGTTGATTGCGTCAAAAGGAAATTGGCAGGATTTCACAGGGGAGTTTGAAGAACTCTGCCAATCAGTATTGGCGCGCAAGTGAAAAAAGTACTAATCGTTGCAATGATTGACAGCGTTCACACGGGTCGCTGGATAAGTCAATTTGATGGCGAGTCGATTGATTTCATGTTGTTTCCATCCACACCGCATAGACGAGTTCATTCGTTGATTAAACAACGGCTTATAGGAAGTCTTGCAGCCCAAGTCAGAATTTCGCAGTGGATGAATTGGGCAGCGTTGCCTTTAGGTATCGCTGATCTAGTGTTTGCAAATTTCTTTCGAGCCAAGCTTCTGGCTCATGAAATAAATAAATTTCAGCCCGATTTAATACACATCATGGAAACACAACATGCTGGATATCTAACCGATCGAGCCCTTAATAAGGTGAAATCCAAACCACGAGTCATACTTTCAATTTGGGGATCAGATCTCTTTTGGTTCCAAAAATTCGTCAAACACCAAACCAGAATAAAGTCGACGCTCAATAAAGTCGATCTATTGGTGATGGAATGTCATAGAGACCGAGAACTCGCCCTCATGCTTGGTTTTAAAGGTGAGTTTTATGATTCAATGCCTGCAACTGGCGGAATGAACACCGCGTTGTTGGCTCAAAAAGCCCGACAAGCGCCAGCAAAAGAGAGAAAGTGGATTGCAGTTAAGGGATACAGCGGTTTTGTTGGGCAAGGTAAAGACGCGATAGAAGTAATCTCAGAAATTGAAAGTCAGATCGCTGATTTCTCAGTGATGGTTTATTCTGCAGGATTAGGCACTCAATGGTTTGCGCGAGAACTAAAGAAGAAGATGGGTGATCGATTAGTAATTGCGCGAAAGCATAAACTCTCGAATAACGACATCCAGGAAATGTTTTTAAAGTCGCGCGCTTCACTCGGGTTATCACTTTCTGATGGTTTGCCAGCGACGGTTAAAGAGGCGATGTGTATGGGGGCATTTCCAGTTCAGACTTCAACTTCATGTGCTGGAGAATGGTTCACAAATGGAGAAACTGGGATTCTGGTAGATCCAAACCAAATCACAAATACGGCGGCCGCACTGATGAAAGTACTCAGAGATGATGACCTAGTTGAAACCGCACTTTGCGATAACCTCATCAAATCTGAGCAGTTATTTTCAGAAAATGTCTTAAAAGAAAAAGCCAAAAAACTATATTCTTCAATTATCGAGACAAAAAATTAGTTATGAAATCAGTTTTATTAACTGGAGCCGATGGGTTTATAGGTAGCCATATTTTACGCGATTTAACCCTTCATGGGTTTAATGTTTTTCCTAAGCGTCGAGTAGACGGGGACGTAACTAAAAGTACAACTTGGGACAAATTCCCTGCGTCTGATTATCTAGTTCATTTGGCGGGGTCGACATTTGTTCCAGCAAGTTGGGAAAACCCAACTGATTTCGTGCAATCAAATTCAGTTAGTACATCACACGCACTAGATTTCTGTCGAAAAAATCAAACAAAAATGATTTTTTTGAGTACATATTTGTATTCATCCGAACTTCGAACTCCGATAAAAGAAACAGACGAAATTGATCCTGCAAATCCTTATGCCTTGTCAAAACTTCTTGGTGAGCAACTCTGCTCATTTTATGCAAAGCAATTCGGAGTAGAAGTAATCATCCTGCGGCCATTTAATGTATTTGGGTCTGGGCAAAATTTGAGATTTCTCATTCCATCTATTATTTCGCAGGCAATAAAAGGCGACGAAATTAGTGTTTTGGATATTCGGCCGGCGCGTGACTATGTATTTATTGAGGATCTTCTTGACGCAGTTTATAAATCAATAACATCAGATTTGCGATTTGGGATTATCAATGTGGGTACTGGAATCGCAATAACAGTTGAGCAATTGATATTTTCGTTAGCCGATGTAATTGGTCGTAAGTTAACGATAAATTCTTCGAACCAAGAAAGATTCGGTGAAATTAACTTAACCCAGGCTGATATTTCTCAAGCGAAGCTTTTACTCGGATGGCAACCAAAATGGTCTCTTTCTGATGGGCTTCGCGAAATTTGGAGAGATTCACAAGAAAATAAAGTTTTATGATTTCTAATGAATGTTAGAGTTTGAGTGATGTCTGCTGATTTAATTCACACACTTGAGTTGGCTGGCGGCTGCATTGCATTCGGGTTGCTGGTGATCAGATTTTCGCGACGTCGCAAAATAAGTTTCAGGTACACGACTGGTTGGTTAATGATCTGTGCGCTCGGCGTGTTTGCATCGTTGCTTTTGCCGATGATGACACCATTGGCAACTTGGCTGCAACTTTCACCAATCGCATTGCTAATAGCCATTACGGCGGTGGGTGTGGCGTTGTTGTTTTTGCAACTAACAGTGAGCATCTCAGGAAATCAACGCCGTGTTGATTCGTTGGCCCAAGAGACTGCGTTGTTGCGTGAAAAGCTTGAACGTCTTCAAGCAAATAAAAAAAAGTAGATCAAGAAGTGCAAAAATCTCCACTTGTAGTGGTGCC
>JBAXAW010000013.1:0-23854 GCA_037142305.1 Actinomycetota bacterium | reverse complement strand
GTCGCCTGACCAAACTGCGATCTTTTTCGCAGCCAGTTCTTGTGCAACTTGATCGGGGGTCATTGAGTCGACCGTAAATGAAACAGTCGGCGCACGTGATGCCAGGTCATGTGGGCCCCATACTGTTACTCCGGGCGTGTCGAGCAAGCCTTCGAGTAGTGGCGCAAATACTGCACTCTCAAATTCGGCAAGTTGTTGCATATCTTCTTCTAACAAAAATCGCGCGGCTGCCTGAACTGCGGCGATGCTCTCAAAATTTGGTGTGCCCGTCTCGAACTTTCGTGGCCCAGTCTCACTAGCTGCACGAACCTTGGCAACTGGCAGCGAGTTAAGCAACTCAGGTTCGATATACATCACACCCGCGTGTGGTCCATACCACTTATATGGAGAAGTCGCGAGAACATCACAACCAAGTTCGCGAATGTTTATCTGCTTGTGCGGTGCGAGTGCAACCGCGTCGACAAAAACTCGCGCACCATGCTTGTGGGCGACTGCGATCGCTGCGTTGAGATCAGGCATCGTACCGATCAAATTTGATGCGCCAGTTATTGCGACCCACTTGGTTCGGTCAGTCACGAGTTTGCTGAAGGCATCCATGTCAAGACGACCAGTTTTTACGTCAAAAGGCGTAAGCAAATGCTGCGCACCAGATCGTTCGCAAGCAATTCTCCATGGTGAAACATTTGCTTCGTGATCAAGTTGTGTACCCACCACTGTGTCGCCAGGTTTTAGTGTTCGCCCAACTGCACGAGTAAACGCCATCGTCATTGTTGTCATATTTGCGCCGAGGCAAATACCAGAAGCATCGGCTCCCAGAAATTCACCAACTACAGATCGCGTTGATTCTAAAAGTGCATCGCAAGCATCAGCCGCGGCAAAGAAACCACCTGTGTTGGCATTTGAACCGTGCGCCGCCCACTCACTCATCGCGTTAATTGCGACATCAACCATTTGCGTACCGGCGGGCCCGTCAAAGCGAGACCAGCCATCTCTCACTCCGGGGAAGTGATGACGCAATGATTTATTTTGCGCGTTTTGCAACTTTTGCCAAACGTTTGGCAGTCTTACCAATCGGTTCAATATTGCGCTGGTCGAGATCACCTATTTCCAGTCCATTTGTAAAACGCACTCTGTAACGCAACCAGTTAAAGCCGTTGGCAAGAATAATTTTCCCTTCGCTACCCACGGGTACACCGGTGAGTTCAACAGTTGAGCGCACCGTGTCACCCATGCTTAAGTCAAGTTGATTTTGATGTGGGTTAGCCAAAGCATGGGGTTTCCAACTCTGTTGGGCGCTTGAACTAGATGTGATAGCCATAGTTACAGTTTGCCACAGATACACTGCTCGGCACTGTGAAAACGACAATTGAAGCCTTAGATGGCAATAAAATTAAACTTTCAATCGAAGTTGACGAGACCGAATTTGAGCGCTATTTAGACGGCGCATTTCGCAAAATCTCAACTCAAATCAATATTCCAGGCTTTCGTCAGGGCAAGGCACCTCGCCAATTGATTGAGGCTCAAATCGGGAAAGAAGCCGCAAGGTCACAAGCGATTGAAGATGCGATTCCAGCGTCGTTAGCGCTTGCAGTTCGCGAACATGATCTTGACATCATCGCCACGCCTGAAGTCAGTCTCACAAGCGGACAAGAAGACGGAAATGTTTTATTTGACGCCACATGCGAAGTTCGCCCAGTAGTCAATGTTGCTGGTTACGAAGGCCTGCGCGTCGAGCTTCCTGCTCTTGTCGCGTCAGTCGAGGATATTGAAGAAGTCGTTACTCACGAACGCAAACGACATGCAACACTCGTTGACGTAGATCGCCCTGCAAAAATTGACGATCAAGTTACTCTCGACCTTGTAGGTTCGCGAGATGGCGCACCGCTACCTGGTTTGAATGTTGATGACTGGCTTTATGAAGTTGGCAAGAATTGGGTTGCCGAAGATTTCGATAAAAATATCATTGGTTCAACAACCGGTCAAAAACTTGAGTTCACATCGCTTCCATCCGGAATGACCGAAACGGCAGATTTCGTCGTAACCGTAAAGAAGATTCAAGAGCAAGTGTTGCCAGAACTGAACGACGAATGGGTTTCCGAGCACTTGGCCGAGCACGAATCTATTGATGCATGGAAGTCAGCAGTACAAACCCGTATCGAAGAATCACGTTTGAATCAGATCCGCAATACTGTCGTAGAAAAAACAACTTCGGCTCTCGCCGAATTGGTTGAGATAGAAGCGCCCGAGGCGATGGTCTCAAGCGATTTGCGTGGGCGCGTGCAGAACACACTCAAACAGTTTGAACAACAAGGTATTTCGATGGAGCAGTGGCTTTCGATTACTCAACAAACTGCCGAGCAATTTGTGGATGCACTCAAAGAGCAATCGACACTCGCGGTCAAAGTTGATATTGCGTTGCGTGCTGTCGCGCTTGCGCAAAAACTCGATGCAACCGAAGATGATCTCGAAATGCAATTCGAACGCATCGCGGCGCAAGTCAAGAAAAAGCCAGCAGCGATTCGCAAGGCCTACGACAAGAATGATGCGATCGCCGATTTGCGGGCGCAAATCTCAAAGTCAAAAGCAATTGACTGGTTGTTGCACAACTCCAAGTTTGTTGATGATCAAGGCAACACAATCGATACAGATACGGTGCTCGGTGACCATAATCACGATGAGATTGTGACTTCTGAATCTGGCGAACTTGATTCAGGTGACGATGCACAAGAACACGATCACGATCACGATCACTAGCACCAGCACCAGCAGACATTTCAGATAGCAATTGCCTGAACAAGTCGGTTTTAAGGCTAGGCAAAGTCCACATAACTAGCCTCGTACGAACTAGCGTATTTACTCAGAGCAAAAGAGTGTCGCAGTAACAAAAACTAATCAATAGAGGTGTTTGTGGATTTTGCAAGAAATTATTACGTACCAAGCGTTACCGAAACGACAAGCCGTGGTGAGCGCACGTACGACCTTTACAGTCGTCTACTCAAAGAAAACATCATCATTCTCGGTACCCCAATTGATGACACGATTGCCAATTTGGTTTGCGCGCAGTTGATTCACCTTGAGAGCGAAAATCCTGACAAAGATATAAACATATATATCAATAGTCCTGGTGGCGACATCTCGGCGCTATTCGCTATTTATGACACGATGCAATTTATTAAAAATGACATTGCGACGATTTGTTTGGGTCAGGCAGCTTCGGCCGCCGCCGTTCTGCTCGCTGCCGGCACCAAGGGCAAGCGCCTGGCATTACCTCACTCACGAGTTTTGTTGCATCAGCCATATGCACAAGTTGGTTACGCCCAAGTAACAGACCTCGAACTAGCAGCGCGCGAAATTTTGCGGATGCGCGAAATTCTCGAAGAAATTCTCTCTCATCACACCGGCCAGCCAATCGACAGAGTACACAAAGACACCGATCGTGACTTCGTAATGGAGGCGCAAGCCGCAAAAGACTACGGAGTCATTGATGAAGTTATTTCGACTAGAGCATTCGCAGACCGTTCTGGACCAATTCGTTGAAATTTGAAATGGGGCACTGATGGCAAAGTTTGGTGATTCTGCTGAGTTAGTGAAGTGTTCATTTTGCGGTAAGTCGCAAAAGCAAGTAAAAAAACTCATTGCTGGTCCTGGAGTTTATGTTTGTAACGAATGTATTGACCTTTGCAACGAGATCATCGATGAAGAGTTAAACGATCAAACAGACGTAAATTTTGAAAAGCTACCGAACCCGCGCGAAATTCGAGCTTTCCTAGATGAATATGTAGTCGGGCAAGAAACGGCCAAGAAAGTTTTAGCAGTTGCAGTTTTTAATCACTATCGACGAATTCAATATAAACAGAATTCGTCAACGCGACGAGATGACATTGAGCTTTCAAAGAGCAACATCATGTTGCTCGGGCCAACCGGCTGCGGCAAAACGCACATGGCGCAAACATTGGCTCGTCTATTGAATGTTCCATTTGCAATTGCTGATGCGACGGCACTCACAGAAGCGGGCTACGTCGGTGAAGATGTTGAAAATATTTTGCTGAAGCTTCTTCAAGCCGCAGACTTTGATGTCAAGAAGGCCGAATCTGGAATCGTCTACATCGATGAGATTGATAAAGTCGCGCGCAAAAGCGAGAACCCGTCAATCACTCGTGATGTTTCTGGCGAAGGTGTGCAACAAGCATTGCTAAAAATCCTTGAAGGTACAGTTGCGTCCGTTCCACCTCAAGGTGGACGCAAGCATCCACATCAAGAATTCATTCAGATCGATACAACCAATGTGTTGTTTATTTGTGGTGGGGCATTTGCTGGTTTAGAGCAAATTATTGCATCGCGCATTGGACAAAAAGGCGTTGGCTTTCACGCACAAGTTAAATCAAAGTCGGAGAAAGACCCTGGTGAGTTGTTCGCGCAGGTACTTCCAGAAGATTTACTCAAATTCGGCATGATCCCAGAATTTGTCGGACGTTTACCGATGATCGGCGCAGTAAATAGTTTAGATCGTTCAGCGCTAATCAAAATTCTTACAGAACCAAAGAATGCGTTATTGAAGCAGTACCAAAAGTTTTTTGAATTTGAAGAAGTTGTACTTGAATTTACCAATGAAGCTCTAGAAGCAGTAGCTGACCAAGCCTTGTTGCGAGGCACAGGTGCTCGAGGCTTACGCGCAATTCTCGAAGAAGTTTTGCTTGAGACTATGTACGAGTTGCCTGGCCGTACCGATATTGCAAAAGTAGTCATAGATTTAGGAGCTGTGAACAAAACATCCGCTCCTTCTTATGTTGCAAAATCGACTGCGGCAGTTCGCCAGCGTCGCGCTGCTTCGTAAATCAACCTAGATTACGCTCGTGCAATATTCAGACGCGTTGCGTTATCTTGACGAACGTTCAAACTATGAGCGAACCGGACGCGTTGATTCTCCGTCAACTGAAAATATTGAGCGGCTGATGGATGCGATCGCAAATCCGCAACACGCCTACAGATCAATACACATAACGGGCACAAATGGTAAAGGCTCGACGGCGCAGATTACAACGAAACTCTTGATGGCGCATGGTTTGCGTGTCGGAACTTATTCGAGTCCACACTTAGACCGAATCAACGACCGAATCTGCATAAATGGCGAGCCGATCAGCGACGAAGATTTTGGTTTGCAGATTGGCGCAATTTCTGATCTTGAAATAATTTCGGGGGTTCGCCCGAGCTTTTTCGAAATAATGACGGCAGCGATGTTTCGGTGGTTTGCGGACGAGGCTGTAGATGTTGCCGTTGTAGAAGTTGGAATGCTTGGACGTTGGGATGCGACGAATGTTATTAATTCAGATGTCGCGGTAATCACGAACATCGCACTTGATCACACCGAATATGCGGGGCCGACAGTCAAGCATATTGCAACGGAAAAAGCCGGAATTATTAAGCCGACGAGCATCGTTGTTTTGGGCGAGACAGATGAAATTTTGCGCGAAATATTTCTCGAAATGCCAGCGCAAGCACAAATTACTCGTGGCGACGGCTTCAGTTGTGAAGATAATCGTCTAGCAGTCGGTGGGCGACTGATCACGGTGCGCACGGCGCGAACGGTCTATGAAGATGTGCTGGTGCCTCTGCACGGTGAGCATCAAGGCGATAACGCATCACTTGCGATTAGTGCAGTTGAAGCATTTTTTGATTCGATTATCGACCCCGATATTTTGGCTGATGCAATGCGAAACGTAGTGATGCCCGGCAGATTTGAAGTGCTCGGATATCAACCCCTAGTGATTTTAGATGGCGCCCATAATCCGGCTGGCGCAAAAGTTTGCGCCGAAGTTTTCTTTGAAGATTTCAATATGAGTGGGCGCAAGCTTCTCGTGACCGGCGCGCTTCGAAGTCGAGACCCTGATGATTTGTTAACAACTTTTCGTGCGGCTGAGTTTGATATTGTGATTACTTGCACTCCGCCGTCACCTCGTGGTTTGCCTGCAAACGAAATGGCTGATGTTGCGCGTCGAGTAGGTTGTGAGGAGGTGATCGTTGCTCAAACAGTTGAAGCTGCATGTGAAATTGCTTTAAAACTTGCACAACCTCAAGATGCCGTTCTAGTGGCCGGATCACTTTATATTGTCAGCGCTGCTCGGCCATTCCTATTGCGCAAAGCCACAAAGCACCCATAGCGTGCGAGCAACGAGAACATCCTTTAGCCTTAAGGCATGTCAAATCGCACACTTGTACTTTTAAAGCCTGACGCAGTTGAGCGTGGCCTGATCGGTGAAATTCTCGGACGTTTCGAAGCCAAAGGTTTGGTTATCTCGTCGATGCAAATGCGTACTTTAGATAAAGATATTCTTGCTCGCCACTATGAAGAGCATCAAGGTAAAGGCTTCTACGCCGAGTTGGTTTCGTTTATGTCACGTGGGCCTGTTGTTGCTCTTGCACTGTCGGGTCCGCAAGATACATGGGAGATCGTTAGGTCAATGATGGGCGCAACTAATCCGCGGGCGGCCGCGTCGGGCACAATTCGCGGAGATTTAGGAACGTTATTTACCGAAAATCTCGTGCACGGTAGCGACTCGGCAGAATCAGCAGCCAGAGAGTTAGAGATATTTTTTCCAGGTAGCGAGAAGAAAATTTCCTAAAATGGCGGGAGGAAATCCTCTCTCGATGAGCAGAGCAATCGCAGTAGATTTAGGTACTGCCAACACTCTGATATTCGTCAAAGGTCAAGGTCTCGTACTGAACGAACCAACAATGGTGGCGGTTGATAATCGCAGTGGCTTGGTGGTTGCTGTTGGTCACGAAGCAAAGCGGATGCGAGGACGCACTCCGAAAAATATCAGGCTCGTACGTCCTGTAAAAGATGGCGTGATTGTTGACTTTGAACTGTGTGAGCAAATGTTTAAACAATTTCTCCAACGTGTTTTGACAAGTCGCTGGGGCAAACCGTCGTTACTTGTCGTTGTCCCATCAGAAATTACAGGTATTGAGCGTCGTGCTTTTAAAGATGCCGCAGAGTTTGCAGGCGCCAGACGTCCGGTTGAAGTCATTGAAAAGACAATGGCCGCTGCAATTGGCTTAGCCTTACCGGTTTATGACCCAAGTGCAAACTTGGTAGTTGTGATCGGTGGTGGCACTACTGAAGTTGCTGTTATCTCTCTTGGCGGCATTGTTACTGAAAATTCGATGCGTATCGGTGGTGATGAGTTTAATAATATTATTATTGCGGGGTTTAAAAGAATATTTAAATTAGATATTGGAGAAAATACCGCAGAAGAAGTGAAGATTCATCTGGGGTCGGCGTGGCCGCTTGCACAAGAAATTGTTGGTGACGTTGGTGGACGTGATGTTGATACTGGTTTGCCGCGAACGCAAGAAGTGTCGACTGAACAAATCAGAGAGATTCTTAACGATGGCGTGAACAAGGTTGTAGAAACGATTAAAAAAACTCTTGAGCGAACCCCACCTGAGTTGGCATCCGATGTAATTAGTAACGGAATGTACATCACAGGCGGAAGTGCGATGCTCGCAGGTTTGCAGGAACGCATAACCCACGAAACCGGAATTCAAGCGTTCATTGCACCAGAGCCGCTACTTACGGTGGTTCTTGGAGCTGGATACTCGCTTGACAATCTTGGTGCAATTAAAGGATCAACACTTCAAGGCGAAGACTAGACAAAGTGAAGCGCAAAGCGGAAGGTCTCTCTCCTAATGGCGTCTAAAAACACCACTCAGCGACGAGCGATCATCTTGTTGACTTTGACTTCAATCATGTTGGTCACACTTGATCTGCAAGATTCACCTAAAGTTGCTGGTTTAAGATCAGTTTTCGGAACCTTGTTTTACCCAGTTGAGGGCGTTGCCAGGGTGATTACGCGACCAGTTGGTAACGCATGGTATGGAGTGACGCACTACAACAAGTTGCTAGACGAAAATACGTTGCTAAGACAACAAGTAGCACAACAAGAAGGTGCTACGGTCGCTGCCGCCGCTTCAGTTCGCTTGTCACAAGAATTGCTTGCGTTAAATGGGTTGCCTACCTTGGCGGGAATCAACGCAGTTACTGCACAAGTAATCGGAGAGTCGCCCACGAGTTTTTCGCAAACGATTGAAATCAATCAAGGTGCTGAGAGTGGTATTCGAGTTGGTATGCCAGTTTTGAATGCTGCCGGGCTCATCGGAAAAATCACAAAAGTTTTCACAAACCGTTCGTTTGTGATGCTGATTACCGACCCAGATTTTTCAATCTCTGTAAAAGTAGTAAGCACAGGGCGAAAGACAACTGATTCAACTGTGCTGGGTATTACCAGTGTGACCACTTCTACCGCGGTGCCACTTGAACCAATTTCAAATACTCCCGACGCTGAGACTACAACGACTACAACTACGACGACCCCGATTGCTGGTTTCACGGCTGTTGTGACAACTTTGCCGGCCACTCCGAAAGGCTTGACCTCAATCACGATCCCTTCGGCTAGTGAACTAGATGTCCGCGAAACTGGTGTTATTCAGGGTAACGGTCCGACGCGTCAGCCGACCGTGAGATTTATAGATAATTCATTGCGATTTGGTTCGATAGAAGCGGGTGTACCGATTGTGACAGCCGGTGGTTCGCGCAGCCTCGCGCCACCTGACGTTTTGATTGGCGTTGTGTCTCGTGTGGTTGAGAGAGTTGGGTCTGCTGGTCCGTTGCTCGAAATTGAAATCGCCGCCGAATTAACAAACTTATCGTTTGTGCGTGTTTTGCTGTATCAACCAATCACTGAAAAGAAGTCTCCTTGAATCGACTGTTAATAATTTTGGCAAGTCGTTGGACTCGATTGGTTCTTGTGCTTTTGATTGTTTTGGCTCTTCAGACAACTTTGTTCAATGAACTTCGACCATACGGTGTCGCAGGACAAGTAATGCTACTTTTTGTAATCTGCTCGGGAATTCAGTTCGGCATCAGCAACGGCGCAATCGTTGGATTAATCGCGGGACTGATGTTTGACTTTGTAGTTTCAACTCCCGCAGGTTTGGGATCAATTACACTTGGTGTAACTGGCGCAACTGCAGGGTTATATTTATATTTTTTTCCAAACCCAATTTGGTGGCTACGACTTATATCAATCGCAATCGTTTCGCTCATTGGCGAAATCTATATTTTAATCGCTCAGGCAATGGTTGGTTTAGGTGTCGTACTGGAGCTTCGCTTGCTCAAGATTTTTGCTGTGGTAGCAACGATCAATGTTTTATTCTCCCCAGGATTTTTTTTGATCACCCGCTGGACGCTAAGCGAACGAAAGAAAGATAGTTGATGTCTACACAAATAGATGGTCGTGCGCCGAAGCGACTCATTATTTTAGGTTTTATAGGAATCACTCTTTTTAGTATTTTGGGCGCGAGACTTTGGTTTTTGCAGGCAGTTGCATCTCGGGATGTCGAAGTGATCATCGGCAAAGTTCGATCTAGAACAATTAATTTATTGCCTGAGCGTGGTCGGATTTTTGATTCTGCAGGAAGAGTCATCGCCGATAATCGGCGAACACTTGTTGTCACAATTGATCACTCTGTCGTACGTAAATCTGCGCAGAGAAACGAGTTGGCGCAGCGTCTTTCAGGTCCGCTAAACATTCCAGTTGAAGTGTTAATCAAACGAATGCTTGATGAACGCTATGGCCCGTTTGAAGCAATCCCTTTAAGCGAAGGTGTGTCTGAAGAGTTGGCGCTCTATCTAATGGAGCGCGTCGAGGATTATCCCGGCATTTACGTTCGCGAAGAATGGCGACGAAATTATCCATTTGGGGCTTTAGGTGGTCATGTTGTGGGTTACATGGGTGCCATCCTTAAAGACGACTTGCTCTACTACAAATCAATTGGCTATGACCCCAATGAAAGAGTCGGTCAATACGGCGTTGAAGAGAGTTATGAGACGTTACTGCGTGGAACTCCAGGGTATGTGCGCTACGAAGTTGATGCTGTAGGCACAATTCTTAGACTCGTCGAGCGAGTTGAGCCAGTCACAGGAAACGACTTACAACTTTCAATTGATTTAGACGTTCAGCAATTCGCTGAGCAAGCACTTGAAACCCAATTGCTTGTTCGTCGTCGTGTTGAGGCAGGTCAAGTCAAGATGCCCGACGGCACACCTGACCCTCGCTACGCCGAAATTAACTACTACAAAGCACCTGCCGGATCAGTCGTGGTGATGAATCACAATAATGGGCGAGTGATTGCTATGGCTTCGTATCCAAGGTTTGATTTACGATGGTTCGACGGAGGATTACCCAAAGACAAGTTTTCTCAATTGTTTCCGAGAACTGATGATCCGGACTTATCGATACTTGTCAATCGCGCAGTATCGGGTCGATACAACGTCGGTTCGACGTTTAAACCCCTCGTCGCATACGCCGCTCTTGCTACTGGGCAGTTGCCTAATGGTGATAAATATACTTTTGACGACCGCGGCACTTACAAACTCGCGAGTATCGCTGAAGAAAAATGCCAAGATGGCGTCAAGTGTGTTTTTAGAAATGCAATTTGTCGTTCAACTGGTCTTCCTTGCCGTTACGGCCAAGTAAATGTTGAATCAGCAATCGCGGTTTCAAGCGATACTTTTTTCTACAAAATCGGTGAACAAATTCTCACAGAGCGAGGATATGCGCCTATTTTAGAACAAGAGATTCGTAAATTCGGTCTGGGATCCCCAACGAATATTGATTTGCCATATGAATACGCAGGGACAATTCCGAGTAAGGAATTAAAAAAGCGGCTGGCGAATATGGGTGTCATCACACAGGAAGCCGGAACGGCATATTACGTCGGCGACCAAGTCTTGTTTGCGATTGGTCAGGGGTTGTTGTCGGTTACTCCGTTGCAAATGACTCTTGCATATTCGGCAATCGCAAATAGCGGTCGCGTTTATGAGCCCCGAGTTGCTGTTTCGCTGCTTGCTCCAGGAACTCGAGATGCGCGACCGGGATTTGCCGATTTGACGACAACCCAGATTGTGAAAAACCTGGTTCCAATTTCACCAAAACGGCGAATTGAAATGACTGAAAATATCAGAGAGCCGATAGTTAGAGGTATGGCGCGAGCGATAACGGGACCTGGTGTCACATTTGATTATTATCACAAGACAACAGGCGAGAATCTATTTAGCAACTACAACTATGCAGCGTTGCCAATCGCCGGAAAGACTGGAACAGCGCAGGGTTTAAACAACTTGCCATGGAACGACTCTTCAGCATTCGGGGCCTTCAGTTTGGACTCAAATCATCCGTATACGGTTTATGCATATTTAGAAAAATCTGGTTATGGCTCTCAAGCGGCAGCACCTGTTGTTAAGTGTATTTTTACCGCTCTCAATGGCGGGTACAAATACGACGCCGTGTTGCCGGCTGACCCATTAGATAAGGCCAGCAATATTGTCGCTCAACCAGTTCGGTTGCGTAATCCACTTTGTCTTGTCAGCGGTGCATCGGATATTCGCGAGTAGCAATGTCAAGATTTATACCTCAAATTAAAAATTCTCAATGGTTTAAGCAGACTTATGACGTCGCTTCAGTTTGGAAGAACATTGACTTAATTTTATTGGCTGCAGTGACTTTGCAGAGTATCTTCGGTTTATTCACCATCTATTCTGCGACTCGACAGCGACTCTTGAACCAAGGCTTTGACCAATATTTCTATGTACAACGTCAGGTATTTTTCGTTCTGTTTGCTGCAGGGTTGATGTTCCTGGTTATGGGTCTCGGACATGATTTGATTCGCGAGCGCGGGGTGTATTTGTATGCGGGCTCAATTTTTCTGCTACTACTTGTTCTTGTAATCGGTGCGGTGAGTAGCGGTGCGAGATTATCTTTTGACTTGGGCCCCATTTCGGTTCAACCAGCAGAATTGGTGAAAGTCACGGTTTTGATTTTGATTGCGGCTTACACGTCTGATGCGGCGCGAGATCAAATTAATTATCATGAATTGGTTGTTTCCGTGTTGATTTTATCGATGCCGTTTATTCTTATTTTGGCGCAACCCGATCTAGGTTCGGCAACAGTCCTTGTCGCAGGAGTAGTTGGTATTTTGTTGCTCTCAGGTGCCAAGCGTTTGTGGGTCATAATGCTGACGCTTTTGGCTGCGGCGTCAGCCATTGCCTTCGCACTATCTGGAATCATTGACAAATACCAAATGAGAAGATTTGATGCTTGGTTTAATCAGGACTCAAATGAACCCTCATTGCAGAGAATTGTTTTGCAGGTGCGCTTTGCTAAACGTGCAGTTTCAAGTGGAGGATTTTTCGGTAAAGGTTTTTTGCAGGGTCCACTCACGAACGGGGCGTTTATCCCTGTTCAATTTCAGGATTTCCCATTTTCGGCAATTGGTGAACAATTTGGGATGCTAGGTGGCTTTGTTGTTTTAGCAACTTTCGCAGTTATCTGTTGGCGAGTTTGGGTGATTGCAAAGTTGTCACGAAATCGATTTGACCGCCTCCTCGCAACCGGATATTTCACGATGTTGCTATTTCAAGTTTTTCAGAACATTGGCATGACAATTGGGGCAACACCAGTAAGCGGTCTGCCTCTTCCGTTCATCTCGTATGGAGGGTCGCATCTGGCTTCAAGCGGGATATTGATGGGTTTGATGCAAAGTATTTATATGCGTCGTCTCCGCTAGTTGAAGAAACGCCCGAGAGCGGTGGCTGGGCAGTAGCCTGTAGCCACGGGGTGCGAACCCCACCAGTTCGATTTTACGAATTTAGCGCGCTCAGTCTCCTGTGTTAGTGCAAGATCGTGATTGACGAAACCGTTCGACGGTCTTCGTTTTATAAGATTTAGAAGGATTAGCAAGATGAGTTACCCAGAGTTACCAGAACACCCAAGAGAAGGTCGGTTAGTCTCACCTGAAGCTGCAGATGCAGCGCTGGTGCGAAAGCCACAAATTGGCGACACACGACCCGCGCCGGTTCAACCGGTTGGGCCAGGGGATGAAGTTGAATCAAACGCTTCAAAGAGAATTGGCCTGACAAAGCGAGGGCGACAAATACCTAACAACTCTGCGCCAGAAATCTCGGAAACGAGTGACACTCAAGATGGTGAAAAACCAGTGCGGCGAAATCGTCGCGGGGGTCGTAATCGTCGCCGTCGTCCCGGTAGCGATAATTCTCGGTCAAAAGCTATACCTTCGGTTGAAACAGACGCCGAATTAATTGAACGCCGTCGCGGAAAAGAGCGCAACGGGCGACCGTTGGGTCGCTACATGATGGTCGTTCAGGTTCGAAAAGATTTCACCCAAGTTGCAATGCTTGAAGGTCGCAGCTTGATCGAGCACTATGTAAGTCGTCCAGCGGACGATAGCGAGCAAATTCACGGCAATATTTACTTGGGTCGTGTACAAAATGTTTTACCGGGCATGGAAGCCGCATTTGTTGATATCGGCACGCCGAAAAACGCCGTGTTATATCGAGGTGATGTTCAATTTGACAAAGAAGATGTGGTCGAGCAAGGTCCCGAGCCAAGAATTGAGCACGTATTGCAAGCTCGTCAACTTATTTTGTGTCAGGTTACAAAAAATCCAATCGGTGCTAAGGGTGGTCGTCTTACTCAAGAAGTTTCACTACCAGGTCGGTTCGTCGTATTAATCCCAGATTCGCGCACTTACGGAATCTCTAAGCGATTACCAGACGACGAACGTCGTCGATTGCGTTCGATATTAGATCGCGTCAAGCCAGAAGAACACGGGATCATCGTGCGTACAGCAGCCGAAAACGCGACCGAGCATGAACTTCAAACCGATATGACGAGATTGCTCGCGCTATGGGAAGAAATCAAAGAGAAATCTAAGAAGTCAAGTGGGCCGACGTTGTTATATCGCGAGCCACCACTTGCAGTGCGTGTTATCCGTGAAGAATTCAGCAGTGACTATCGGGGAATCATCATTGATGAGCGAGAACTCTACGAAGAAGTGCGACAATACATTGGCGACTTTAATCCTGAATTTTTGGATCGTGTTGAGTTTTATGACACCAATGCCGAAGGTCTTTCGCTGTTTGAGAACCAGCATGTTCATGAGCAGATTCATAAAGCCCTTGATATTAAGGTCTGGTTGCCGTCGGGCGGTTCGCTCGTAATTGAGCACACTGAAGCGTTGACTGTGATTGATGTTAATACTGGCAAAAACGTTGGTAAAACGAACCTTGAAGAAACAGTATTCACCAATAATCTTGAAGCCGCTGACGAGATTGCGAGACAATTGCGTCTTCGTGATATCGGTGGAATCATCGTTATTGACTTCATCGATATGGAGATCCGTGAGAACCGTCGCAAAGTTCTAGATCGGTTTAAAAATTCTCTTTCGCGCGACAAAACCCGCACCCAGGTCTTTGATATTTCTGAACTTGGTCTAGTTGAGATGACACGAAAACGAATAGGTGAGGGTCTATTGACTAATTTTGTAGATTCATGTCCGACTTGTGAAGGCCGCGGAGTCATCGTCGACCACTCGATGCTCGACTAGGCAACCGAAAGATAGAAAATGATACAAAACGCAGAATCTACAGATAAAACAACGCAAGTTCAGTTATTACACAGATAGGATCGGGTTTCAATATGTACGCAATTATTGCCTCAGGTGGAAAACAAGAAAAGGTCGCTCAAGGCCAACAAGTTCAAGTTGAGCTTTTGGGCGTAGCGACAGGTGCTGAAGTTTCGTTTACACCGGTCATGCTCGTTGACGGCGAAACAGTGCTTGCCACTCCTGCCCAACTTGCTAAGGCTTCGGTCAAGGGCAAAGTTTTAGGCGAAGTTGCTGGTGTAAAGATTGATGGCTTTATGTACAAGCGTCGAACCAATCAGCGACGACGCTTCGGCCATCGTCAGCGCTATAGCCTTGTTGAAATTACATCGATTGCGAAAGGCTAACTAATGTCAAAAACCAAAGGTGGCGGTTCTACACGAAACGGCCGAGACTCAAACTCTCAAAGACTTGGTGTGAAAGTTTTCGATAGCACGCTTGTTAACGCTGGCACTATTTTGATTCGCCAACGAGGAACAAAAGTTCACCCGGGCAAAAATGTTGGCAAGGGCAGTGACGACACATTATTCGCACTCGTGCACGGCAATGTTAAGTTCGCAGAACGTCGTGGCCGCAAAGTGGTCGACGTTAATCCGGCATCTAATTAGCCAGCGCGGCGCGAATCATCGCGACAAAACGTTTGCGATCTACGCGCAACACAACTCGACAGTTTTGGTTTCTGCCAAGTACTTCTAGATGATCAACGAGGGTTTGACCTCGGGTGTCACCGTCGCCAAGATGAACACGAACATACGTGCGAATCTCAGAACTCGACATTGACGGGTCGATAGCAACGCTCATTGTGATTGGGTCTGGTAAATCGAAGCCATCAAGTTTTGTTTCCGTTCGGCAAAACTCACGCACTTGTCGTTGAATTGACATTGCAAATTTACCAAGATTGCTCAGTTCACTAAATTCGGTGGCAAGTTCATCGGAAATAACTGCATCGGCAACCGATACATCCCAACCAACCATCTCAAGTGGTAACTCTGAGTCAAAAACTATTCGCGCTGATTCTGGGTCGGCCCAAACATTGAACTCGGATGCAACCGTGACGTTGCCAGGCAAAACCCCGGTGCCTCCCATGATTATGCATCGTCGAACCCACTTGGCGAACTCAGGCTCAATCGATAAGGCCAATGCAATATTCGTTAGTGGTCCGAGAGTTACCAAATCAATTTCTCCAGGAGCTGATCGAAAGGTTTCGATTATTTGGCGAACTGCATCATGAGATGTCGGGGTTCGGCCACTCAACTTGAGACCGATATCGCCCATGCCGTCTGTGCCATGAACATTTTGTGCAGAAGAAAAAGATCTCACAAGAGGCTTAATCGCGCCAACATAAACCGGAACTTTCGCTTGACACATCTCAATTGTGTATAACGCCGCCTGCACACCCAGATCTATTGGCACATTGCCGGCAACTATCGAGATACCGATCACATTTGTTGTCGGGCTTTTTAATGCAAGGATTAATGCGACTGCGTCGTCAGATGCCGTGTCTGTATCAATCCACATTTGTTGTTTTGAAATAATTTGAGTCATGCGAAAACCACTCTAAAGGCTAAATGCCAATGCCTTGTGGCAATTGCGATTCTTGCCAACCGAGCAGATTGACACCCTGTCGACATGCGAAACGATCGGTCATTCCGCCAACGTATGTGACTGCAAGTTTCGTCGCTTCAGCACTATGTGCATCAAATAGTTCTCGCTCAAATGGCGCGTACATCAACTTTGGATTTGTCACGTAATGCTCAACAAGAGCGCGCAGAAGTCGCACGACCGAATCGGCTTGCGCGCGCGACTCGCGGCGCATATAAATATTCTCGTAATTGAATTTTCGAAATGTTGCTAGTGCATCGGCACATTTTGAAGTCATTGCGATTCGACCAGTTATCGCCGTGGCCTCGATCATCGCACCAATGAATGCACGAAGTTGTTGATCACGCTGCACGCCACATGTATCGCGCACCTCTTGAGGTAGCTGTTCGCTAGTCACAACTCCTGCAGCAACGGCATCTTCAAAGTCATGGCAGACATATGCGATGCGATCCGCCCATGACACCACTTCACCTTCAGGCGTCTTGGGTGCTGGCCGTGACCACGAGTGATTTCGAATGCCGTCTAGGGTTTCGCTGCATAAATTGAGTGGTACAAGTGTCACGTCGGCGCCCCACACGGCGTGGTCGTAGCCACCATCTATGAACACCGATAATGCATCCTCGCTGGCGTGCCCACCTGGGCCGTGTCCGCAGTCGTGTCCGAGTGCGATTGCCTCGGTCAGTGCGATATTTAGACCGATTGCCCGAGCAACAGAACTAGCAACCTGTGCAACTTCAAGCGCGTGTGTGAGACGTGTGCGTTGATGATCTTGTGGAAACACGAACACCTGAGTTTTGCCAGCCAAGCGTCGAAATGATGAGGCATGCAGTATTCGGTCTCGGTCACGTTCAAAACATGTCCGAAACTTGTCGGGCTGCTCAGAAAGCGCGCGGTTGCCAGCACCAAAGCTTCGGGTCGCATGAACCGACAAAGATTTATCTTCTCGATCTTCTCGCTCTAGCCTTTCAACTAATCCGGTACTGCCTGTGCCTGCCCACGAATCAGAATGAGCGAGCCGTATCTCAGCCGTGTCAACCGAAGTATGCCCATGCATCGTTTGTGCCCAAGACTTGCTAACCGATTGCGGTGCTACTTCATCTGCCATCGCACAACCTTAGGCAAAGGGTGAGTCATTGGTCGTGCTTGTAGCCTTGAATAGCCCGGTTCTTGCGAATGGTTAGAACCGTCAGACTCAAATTGGAGACAAATGAGTGCCTTTGTTGACGAAGCACAACTTAATGTTCGTGGCGGTGATGGCGGTAGTGGCTGTGTAAGTTTTCGTCGCGAAGGTCCAGTTGTCAATGGCGGACCAAACGGTGGCGATGGAGGCAATGGCGGTTCGGTTTGGCTTGTTGCTGATCGAAATGTTGCGAGTTTGCTGGCTTTTCGCGATCACCCGCATCGTCGTGCCCAAGACGGTGTGTCCGGCATGGGAAAGGATTTACACGGGCGTCGCGGTGAAGAATTATTAATCGGTGTTCCAGAGGGCACTGTTATCAAAGATATGTACACAGGTGACTCACTTGCCGATCTCGCACAACACGGTTCGCGCTGGTTGGCGGCGCAAGGCGGCGAAGGTGGTCGTGGCAATGCAAGATTTTTATCAAATCGTCGTCGCGCTCCAAAATTCGCTGAGCAGGGTGAGCATGGTTTTGAACGCTGGCTGAAACTTGAAATGAAACTTATGGCTGATGTAGCACTTGTAGGGTTTCCAAATGCTGGCAAGAGCACTTTTATTAGCTCTGTTTCGGCGGCCAAGCCAAAGATCGCCAATTATCCATTTACAACCCTCGAGCCACACCTCGGCGTTGTGCGCCTAAACAACACAACCGAGTTCGTGATCGCCGACATTCCAGGAATCATCGAAGGTGCAAGTGAAGGCAAAGGACTCGGCGATCAGTTTCTTCGCCACATTGAGCGGGCCCGTGTTTTGTGTGTTCTCGTTGATTTAGTTTCAATGGAAGAGATTTCACCAAAAGAGCAAGAAGAAGTTTTGTTGCGCGAACTTAAGGCGTACCAGCCAGAACTTCTAGATCGTCCGCGATTAGTAATTGCTACAAAAACAGATTCCGCACCGGCTGAAGTGATTGATGCATGGAGTGGCGACAAGATGTCTGCTGTTACCGGTGACGGCGTGCGTGACGTCTTAAATAAACTTGCTGTACTTGTTGCTGAGGCGCGTACAACAGAACCACCTCCACAAGGTCCTGTTACATTTCGCCCAGAGCCACAGGGCACTCGAGTAGAGCGGATTAGCGCCAATGAGTTTCGATTACATGGTCGTGATATAGAACGATCAATTGCGCTCAACGATGTGACTAATGCAGATGCACTTAACTACATCGATGACCGAATGGGTCGACTTGGTGTGCCGAGATTGTTGGCACGCGCTGGGGCGACGCAGGGCGCTGTTATTTGGATCGGCACATTTTCGTTCGACTACACACCTGAGTAGTTGACATGCGTGTCGTTGTAAAGATTGGTACATCTTCGATCACTACTAGTGAGGGCAATATCAACTCGTCTGCGGTCAGCGCATTGTGTGACGAAGTCGCAACTTTGCGAAATTTAAATCACGAAGTCTTGATTGTCACTTCAGGTGCTGTTGCGGGCGGTGTAGCGGCGCTCAAACTTAGTCAAAGACCAACTGATATGTTGACTCTGCAAGCACTTGCTGCGGCGGGGCAAAGTCGTTTGATGCAAGAGTACAACGTGCAACTCGATCGTCATCAGTTAGTTGGCGCACAAGTGTTACTCGTACCAAATGACTTCATCGATCGGCATCAGTATCTGCACGCGCGACAGACTCTTTTGCGATTACTTGAGTTGGGTTGTGTGCCCGTTATCAACGAGAACGATGCAATTGCGAGTGACGAGATTCGTTTTGGCGACAACGATCGAATTGCGGCACTTGTCGCCCACAGTGTTTCAGCTGATGTTTTGATTTTGCTCACCGATCTAAAAGGTTTGTTTACGGCAGACCCGAGCGTTGATTCGAAAGCAACTTTTATTGAAACGGTTGAAGCCGATGACGAACTGCTTTCGGTTCGTGCCGGTATTTCGAATAACACGCGAGGCAGCGGTGGCATGGCTTCAAAACTGGCGGCGGCACGTATTGCCTCATGGTCAGGCGTACGCACGGTCATCGGTTCGGCCAAGCGTGCGAATGTCGTGAATGATGCACTGAACAAAGTCGCAGGTGCCGGAACGCAGTTTTTGCCACGACAACGCGAACTAACTGCTCGCAAGTTATGGATTGCCTTCGCCGCGCAAGCAACTGGTTCAGTCACGGTCGACGATGGTGCGCGAGATGCCCTTGCTCGCAAAACTGTTTCACTTTTACATGCTGGTGTGATCGCAGTGACCGGTGACTTTTCTATTGGTGACACCATTGAAGTTAAGAACCAACGCGGTGTTGTTTTCGCTCGCGGCATGTCAGGGGTAACTGCATTGCAGGCCGGCGCAAGTGCTGGCATGCATAGTCGCGATCTAATTGACGGCGTGGCTCAAGAGGTGATTCACCGCGACGACCTCGTGATCTTGATCGGCTAGTTGCTAGTTGCAGGCTGCTAGCCGCGATGAAACAATTTTCGCACTTCGCTGACATGAAACAAATAAAGCATCGCAACATAAATAATTACGCCGACTAGTAATCCGCTTAAGACCTGTGTCGTTGCGTTAAGCCCAACCGCCGAATCGTGATTAGTAAACAACATTGACGCTAAGCGCACAAAAATTGCCATAACGCCAGCGCTAATCAATATTGGTATCAGGCCAGCAAGTAATGAATGGGCGCTAAAGCCGCGTGATTTTCTTTGCATCACGAACAATGCAACAACTGCAGAAATCAAATACGCCAGCGAAAATGCTAAGCCTAAACCTAAGACATCAAAACGGCCGACCAACAAAATTGCAAAAACAATGTTCAAGACATTTTCGAAAAGATTGATCCAAAATGGAGTTCGAGTGTCATTGTTGGCATAGAAGCCGCGCAACACAAATAAATAAATCGAGAATCCTGCGAGACCAACCGCTAATCCAGATAGTGCACGCGCCGTATTCTGAGTCGCCAACGAATTGAAACTGCCATGTTGTAACAACATTGCGACCAGTGGTCGAGCGAGAACAAACATCCCAAATGCTGCAGGAGTCGTTACGAGCGCAGTCAATCGAATTCCTGCGATAAATTTTTGATGAAACTTAGTAATATCGAGATTTGCTGCGGCTCGAGCAAGGTCAGGCACAAATGTGGTTGCGATCGAAACTGCGAGTAGTCCATGGGGCAGTGAGAAGAAGGTGTAGGCCTTTGAATACGCATCAACGTTTCCGCTGCCTGGGCTAGCAAGATTTTTTATCACGACTAACGAAATTTGATTGGCGACAACATAGCCCACGGCCCACCCCGAGAGCTTTAGTAGCTTTTTGACTGCGGGATGATGTAGATCTAAGTTCCATTTAAGTTTTGATCCACTACGCCAGAGGGCGACCACCATAAACACAGCCATCGCAATGATCCCAGATGTTGAACCAAGACCTAAAAGAAGTTGTAACGAGCGATTTGTTGCAACTTGCGCAATAGTCGGTGGTTTCATTGAAGTTACGCGGGGGATAGTCAGTAAGGTAAAAATAGTTACCATGTTGGCAATCACGGGTGTCCATGCGGCGGCAAAGAATCTGCGTTTTGAGTTCAAAATAGCACTCGCAATTGCTGTTAATCCATAGAAAAATATTTGAACAATGAAAAGTCGTGTCAAATTTGTACCTGTTGATCTAAACAACGCCACGTCGATCTCGCTAGAAGGGTTCATCGAAAAGACACGAAAGATTAATGGAGATGCAAATAATGCCAGCATTGTGATTGCGGCCAGAGCGATAACTGCAGCACTAGAAATTGCGTTGACGGCGTCATCGTCGCCGTCTTGTAAGTAACGAGTGAAGAGCGGCACCAACGACGCGGCTAAAACTCCACCGAGTAAAAGTTCGTAAACCACGTTGGGTGCATTATTCGCCGCATCGTAAGCATCCGCTAACGCGGTTTGTCCAATCATTGCGCCGAAGATGATTATGCGAATTAGGCCAGTCACTCGACTTACTGCTGTGCCACAAGCCACGATCAGGTTCGCACGCCAAAGTGTTTGACTGCCTTCGGGCGTTGCCATTGCGGTTAATCGTATTGCGAATTCTGGCTCGGTTGCGCTTCGTTGTAACGAGCCCGAACCGCTAGGGTTGGGCGGGTGAAACCACGATTTAACGATGTAGCTACCGTGCGTAGCGGGCTTAAGAAGGTCAATTATCTCGCAGACGACGGAATCGCCGGAGTTGTGTTCTTGGCAGATCGTCTTGGCAAACCAGTTTTAATTGAGGGGCCAGCGGGAACGGGCAAGACACAACTCGCAAAGAGCGTTGCCGAACTCACTGGCGCGCGATTGATTCGCTTGCAATGCTACGAAGGTCTTGATGAATCAAAGGCGCTCTACGAATGGAACTATAAAAAGCAGTTGCTTCGTATTCAAGCCGACAAAAATAGTGATTCTTGGAGTGAAATCCATGATGACATTTTTAGTAGTGAGTTTTTGTTGGCTCGACCTCTGCTTGAGGCAATCACCAGCGAAGAGCCAGTAGTTTTATTGATCGACGAAGTTGATCGAGTTGAACTCGAGACCGAAGCACTGTTGCTTGAAATTCTTTCCGAATACCAAGTTTCGATTCCAGAGTTGGGCACGATTACCGCCAAGCAAATTCCGCTCGTGTTTTTGACATCAAACAACACTCGTGAGTTATCAGAAGCGCTCAAGCGTCGTTGTTTATACCTCCATGTTGATTATCCAGATCTTGAGCGCGAAAAAGAAATTGTGATGAATAAGGTTCCTGATATCAGTGAAAACTTGGCTGATCAAATAGCACGCATCGTTCGAAGTATCCGCCAACTTGACCTGAAAAAGGCTCCGTCTGTCAGCGAAACACTTGACTGGGCAAGAACTTTGATGTTGCTTGGGATAGAAACTATTGATGCGCAAGAAGCAAAGGAGACTTTGCATATTCTTCTTAAATATCAAACAGACATAGCAAAAGCAGCCAAAGAACTCTCCGTTACTAAGTGAGGTTGCACAATGCCTGTGCTTGACCTGATGTCGGGTTTCATCGTTGAGTTGAGAAACGCTGGGTTGCCCGTGAGTTTGACAGAGAATCTTGATGCAATGGAAGCTGTCAAGGTCATCCCGATAGAAGATCGTGATGCCTTTAAATATGCGCTCGGGGCGACGCTCGTAAAAAACAATGCTCACTGGCGAGTGTTTGAAACCATTTTTGAGGTTTACTTCTCATTGCGTGGCCCAGAGTATGCGATCACTCAAGACGGGCAACCAGACGATTTCTGGCGTGAAATGCAAGAGCAAATGGATCAGGCCAAAGGTCAAGGCGAAGGTAAGGGTTCTGGCGGAGGAATGGATTCATTAACCCCAGAAGAAATTAACGCGATGCTGATGCGCGCCTTGATGAGTGGTGACCAAGCAATGATGCGTGCTCTCGCCAAACAATCTGTGCAACGCTTTGCCGGCATGGAGCCAGGTCGGCCTGTTGGCGGTACTTACTATTTGTATCGCACACTTCGCAATTTAGACCTCGACAACATGTTGCAAAAGTTGATGGAAGCGAATCGCGAATCAAGTCAGCAAGATCTAACATCACTTGAGGAACGTCTTGAAAAAGATGAGTTCGAAAGTCGAATAGAGCAATTTAAACAAGAAGTCGAGTCAGAGATTCGGCGCAGACTCGTTGCCGACCGAGGTGCAGAAGCAATGGCAAAGACCTTGCGCAAACCGCTGCCCGAAGATGTCGAATTCATGCACGCCAGTCGCGATGAAATGCAGAGTCTTAAAAAAGCGTTGTACCCACTGACTCGAAAACTTGCTGCGCGATTGGCGCGCAAACGCCGACATGGACGCAAGGGGCCGCTAGATTTTCGCAACACTGTGCGCCATTCACTGAGTTATGGCGGTGTGCCTGCTGACCCGAAGTTTCGCTATCCACGCCCGGCTAAACCAGAGCTAATGGTTGTCGCCGATATTTCTGGAAGCGTGGCGGCGTTTGCGAGGTTCACTCTGATGTTTGTTTACGCAATTCAAAATCAGTTCTCAAAAGTGCGTTCTTTCGTTTTCATTGATGGCATCGACGAAGTTACAAAGTATTTCAAATCGACTGAAGACATCGGTGAAGCCATCAATCGCGTCAACACCGAGGCAGATGTTGTTTGGGTTGATGGACACAGCGATTACGGTCACGCATTCGAAGTATTTTGGGAGCGTTACGGAAAAGACATCAATTCAAAAACAACGGTACTACTACTGGGTGATGCGCGAAATAATTATCATGCTGCACAATCTTGGGTTGTCAAAGAAATTGCCAAGCGTGCAAGACACGTCTATTGGCTCAACCCTGAGCCAAAGTCTTACTGGAATACCGGTGACTCAATTGTTGGCGAATACGGCGCTCATACAGACGGCGTGTTTGAATGTCGCAACTTGCGCCAACTAGAAGGCTTTGTCGAGAATTTGACTTAGAGAGTTTTAATTGCTTTTACTGTTTTGATTTTTCGGCAAATCACAATTATCCAACCGGCTAGAACAAAAATCGCAAATGTAAACCACTGAAATGTGTAGCTCAGATGTGAGCCAGTTGACAGCGCAGGAGCCGCAATGCGGGATAGTTCAGGCGAATCTAATGGTTTTGA
>JBAXAW010000012.1:0-24306 GCA_037142305.1 Actinomycetota bacterium | reverse complement strand
GTTCAAGCAACTCACTCATCTCGTCGAGATCTGCATCGCTAAACGAACCAAGCGGCACGCCCTCACGCGTGCGCACCAATAATTGCAACATTTCTCGCTTGCTAGTCTGCGCATCAAGCGTTTCGCTTGAAGATTCAGGTGACTCGCCAGCCATGACCAGTTCGATATAGCGCTCAGGAGTTCGCACATTCCACCAACGACGACCGTTCAAGTGCGCATGCGCGGCACTACCAAAACCTTCGTAGTTGCCTTGCTGCCAATATAAAGAATTATGTTCACACTCATGGCCAGGCTTCGCCCAATTAGAAATTTCGTAATTCTTTAATCCACTCGCCGATAAAGCATCGTCACAAATTAAATATTTGTCTGCTTGATCATCATCGTCGGGGTGACGATCTGGCTGCGTCGCCAAAACTGTATTGGCTTCAACTGTCAACCCATATGCCGATACATGTGGCGGATCTAACGCCACGACGTCACTAATAGTTCGCGACCAATCATCAACCGTCTCGCCTGCAGCGCCATAAATAATGTCGAGGTTAAAAGTCTTAAACCCAGATTCGCGCACATAGGCAACTGAGCGACCTACATTTTCAGGATTATGTGTTCTGCCAAGAGATTTCAAAACTTGATCAACTGTTGACTGCACGCCAATGCTGATTCGATTAACACCACCCGCACGAAATGTTTGCATCATCGCCAGTGTTATGTCATCTGGGTTGCACTCAACGGTCACTTCAGCGCCAGACGCCAACGGTATTTCAGCAAGCACACTCATTAATTCGTCTGCCGGCACAAGTGTTGGCGTACCACCACCGATAAACACGCTCGTTGCTTTAGGCATTGCCGCGGCGACGCTGCGCCGAATGTGTGTGCGCATCGCGGCGAGATATTCGCTCGTTAGTTGATGACGATCGGTAAATGTTGCGAACGCGCAATAGTCACACTTCTTTGCACAAAACGGGATGTGAATATAAACACCGAAACCTGGGTGCACAGATTTAACTTTGTGTCGTCGGTGGCACGAACAACAAGTCAAGAGTCGCAAGTCTTGGCCCGACTTGATCAATTGGGATATCAAGCATCACGGCGATCGCTCTGGTGTCATGCGCACGCACCGTAATCACCTTGCCATTGAAGTCTTGTCGCTGCACCTGAATCATCCTTAAGAAACGCTCGAGCATCTTAAATTCAAGACCATCGCGCAATGAAAGTTTTGCGACGTCGATTCGTAACTTCGTTGGCGCAGATGCTCCGGGCTGATTATCTTCAACTCGCATCAGGTCACGGGGCAACAACTGATCAATTGTCACCCCATAAAATTTCGCCAACTTTTCAAGTCGCGGTACTGAAATCGCTCGCTCGCCTCGCTCATATGCACCGAGCACAGAAGCCTTGAACTGCTCATGCGATTGCAGTTCGACTTCGCTGAGCGACAAGTTTTTTTGCTGGCGAATTGAACGCAGCCGCTCACCAACCATCCGCGAAAATGGCGATGGTTCGTTCAGGTCTTCGTCAGATTGACTCATAGTTAATTTCGTTTTCTTCGATAATCCGACATTAGAACAGCGGCGCTCACCGCAGCTGTTTCTGCACGCAGAACCGTTTCGCCGAGCGAAACAAGACCAGAACAGGTTTCAGTCTCCTGTGGCGCAAAGCCACCCTCGGGGCCGACTGCAATTGTTCGATGAGACGCGTCAAGGCAAACTCCGTTTGGGTCGGCAATAAATAGGTTGGCGATAGTCGACATCTCGATTACACCAAGAACGTTAGGCAACCACGTGCGACGCGACTGCATCGCTGCTTCACGAGCAACTCGTCTAAGGCGCTCAATATTCTTGCTTGACCGGTCATGATCCCAGCGCACCACACTACGAACGGTCGGGGCAAGCACAACAATTTCATCAACGCCGATTTCTGTGAGTTTTTGAACAGTCCATTCAGGACGGTCGCCCTTAACCAATGAGAACGCAACAGTTAATGACCAACTCGGTACAGCAGTCGTGAAAACTTCACTCGTTACTTCAATTGTCGCATCTGCATTCAAAACACCTGAACACCACTTACCCTTGCCGTCACTCACCGTCACGCTGTCACTTGGCTTGACTCGTAAAACGCGCAACAAATGGTGAGCATCAATTTCGTCTAAAACTGGT
Source organism: Actinomycetota bacterium (assembly GCA_037142305.1). GTDB lineage: Bacteria > Actinomycetota > Acidimicrobiia > Acidimicrobiales > Ilumatobacteraceae > BACL27. The sequence continues at coordinate 22,150 of JBAXAW010000012.1, read as the reverse complement.
GTATCAATCGCATCAACAAACACATGGGCTGTCGAATCACGAAGTGCAGATATCACGAAAATGCAGACTTAATTTTCGATTTCACTCGACTTTCTTGTGCAGAAAAAGATTCACCCCGAAGTTTCGCCAATTCTTCAAGCAACTCTCGCTCGCGTGCATTTAATTTTTTCGGAACAAATACTGCGACCTGAACTCGAAGGTCGCCTCTCACTTGATTGCGAGCGCGTCCACCTTGATTCAAAGTTGGCACACCTCTTCCTTTAAGAACGAATTCGTTGCCATGCTGAACGCCCGCTGGCACAACTAATGTTTCGTCACCATCTAGTGTCGCCAAAACAAATTCTGCACCAAGCGCCGCCTGAGAAATTGATACTTTTACTTCTGTAATCAGATCATCTTCTTCGCGTCGATACATTTCGTGATCGCCGACTTCAATGTGAAGATACAAATCGCCGGCTTCACCGCCACGAGGGCCAACTCCACCGCGACTCGTCACTCGCATCGTCTGACCAGAGGCGATTCCAGCTGGAATTTCAACGCTGTGTGTTTGCTCTCGGGTTACACGACCCTCGCCATGGCAAGTTGCACAAGGCGTCTCGATTCTTTGCCCCGCCCCACGACACTTGCCGCACGGGCTAGCCGTGACCATTTGACCAAGAATGCTTTGACGTGTTCGACGTATTTGGCCAGTGCCTCCACAATCAGAACATGTTGTCACCGAGGTTCCGGCTGCCGCACCTGTGGCGCTGCAATCATCGCAACGAACAGCCGTTCGAATAGTCACAGAAGAAGTACAGCCAAAAACGGCTTCAGCGAATTCGATTCTTAACTGAGTTTCTAAATCCGGGCCGCGCTGAGGACCTGCTTGTTGACCTCGACCGCCACCTCCACCGCCACCGAAAGGTGAGTCTCCGCCAAAGAATGCATCGAAGATACTCCCGAATCCACCACCACCAAAAGGGTCACCACCAGCACCATTGCCGCGACCTCCGCCCGAAATTCCTGCTTCACCAAATTGGTCATAACGCGCGCGCGTATTTTGATCAGACAAAACTTCGTATGCCCGACTTAATTCTTTAAATTGCTCTTCTGCCTCAGGGTTATTCGGGTTCGCATCTGGATGCAATTCGCGCGCCCGTTTGCGATAAGCACGCTTTAACTCTTCTTGACTCGCTGATTGCGATACGCCCAACAACTTATAAAAATCTGTTGCCATAAAGTTTTAATTCTCAGTTAGTCGACGACCAAGACGATCGCCGACGAGTTCAACAGTTGCCAATGCCTGCGGATAATTCATGCGAGTTGGCCCAAGCACGCCAACCGTGCCAACGTTTTCTCCATCTGCCATGACTGGCGCTAAAACCACGGAACATGCCGAGAGTGGTTCAACGCCATGCTCTGCACCAATCGCTACAGACAATCCGCGATTCAACATGTCGCGAACCAAAGTTACAACAACATATTGCTGCTCGAGTGTGTGCAAAACATTGCGAACGATCTCAACTGCGTCAAATGCTTCGGCCATCTGTGACGCGCCTCCAACAAAAAACGTCTCGTCGTTACGAGTGCGATCAAGAGACGCAAGAACCTTTTCACACAGTGGTGAAACATCGTCAGCCAGTTTTTGATTCGCATTACGTATCAATTGAATATCTCGTAGTGGAGCATTGAGCATCAATTTTTGTAATTTAAAAGCAGCGTCGACAATGTTCTCATCTGAAATATTTTGACTTATTTCAAGTTGTTCGTTTTCGACCGAGCCATTCGACAGCACAATGACAACTGTGAGATGGTGATTTGAGAGTCGCACGAGCTGAACTGAACGAACGACCGCAACTTCAACACTCGGCCCAATCACTACAGATGCATAATTGGTTAGCTGGGTCAACAACATTGAAGTTCGTTGCAAGGTTTCTTCTAAACGAAAATGGGCGTTCTCAAAGAAATTGCCAACTTTGGCTTGCTCAAGTGACCCAAGACTTCCGTTGGGCACAAGGTTGTCAACGAAAAAGCGATACCCCTTGTCTGTCGGTATCCGCCCTGCAGAAGTATGAGGGTGAGTTAGGAAACCCTCACGTTCAAGTACCGCCATGTCGTTACGCACAGTGGCCGACGAGACTGCGAACTCTTGTGAATTAGCAATGTGCGAAGAGCCAACCGGCATTGCGGTGGCGATGTACTCCTCAACGATTGCTCGAAGGATGGCGGTTTTACGATCATCAAGCATTTGTTACCTTTTAGACTACTTAGATTACCGAGCGGTTGTTTTCTCCGCTGACTTTGTAGCGACTTAAAGCCTCATCGCGCTCTTGCGAATGGTCAACCATCGGCGCCGCATAATTACCGAAAAGCCCACTTTGCGCGAGCCAAGGCGAATGAATATATTTCTTCGGCACATCGCGTAACTCTGGAATCCACTCTCGAACGAAATTGCCATCCGGGTCAAACCTCTCACCTTGTAGCACAGGATTAAACACCCGAAAGTATGGCGCCGCATCGGTGCCAGTGCCCGCAGTCCACTGCCAACCGTGATTGTTCGACGCAATGTCACCGTCAACGAGATGTTTCATAAAAAATTTCGCACCCCACTGCCACGGCAAATGCAAATCTTTAACTAAAAAACTTGCCGCAACCATCCGCACCCGATTGTGCATCCAACCTGTTGCCAACATCTGTCGCATTCCCGCATCAACAATTGGATAACCAGTATTTCCTGCACACCATTGCGCAAACCTTTTTTTAGCCTGCGCGTCAGTATCGACTTGAATACTGTCCATTTTCGGTTGAAGATTCTTCCATGTCGTTTGAGGCTGATGAAATAATACATCACCATAAAATTCGCGCCAACAGAGTTCGCTGCGGAAGATGTCGTGATCGGCATTCGACTCAAGTTCAGCCAGCAACTGACGCGGATGAATTGCCCCAAATCTTAAATACACCGACAACTTGCTACATCCATCGCGATCCGGATTATTGCGTTCTACTTTATATTTATTCAAACTAGTTTTTGCGAAATATTCCCAGCGCTTCCACGCAGCTTTTGATCCAACATCGGCAATCTTTGCTGTCAAAACTGGATCAGCAGGAATTTCTTGCGTCGCAACTTCTGGCGCGCCATGCCAAGTTACGCGCGCCTTGCCAGTCGGCGCTGGCCACCCGTGCGCTAACCAAACCTTTGAAAAAGGAGTGAACACGGCATACGGCGTATTGTCTGCCTTGCGAACTGTGCCTGGGTCAACTGCATATGGTGAGCCCACATGCTTTAATTTCGCGCCGATGTTTTTGAGTGCTTGAGCAACCAGAACATCACGCTTTTGCCCATAGGGTGCAAAATCTTTTGCTGCAAAAACCTCTGTCGCACCAACTTCTTTGGCAACTTGCGCAACCACATCAGCTGGGTCACCGATGCGAACAACTAGCGACCCAGACATTTGATCGTTCAAATCACGTAACGATCGAAATAAAAATGCCAGACGAGGCGCGCCAGAACGTGTTAAAAACATTGGATCAAGCACAAAAAGTGGTGTCACTTTGCCTGACTGACTCGCCTTGCCGGCGGCAACCAGCGCTGGGTTATCTTCTAATCGTAAATCTCGACGAAACCACATCACTGAATTATTCATTGTGTAACCAGATTTTCTATCTCCAAGCCAGTGCAGTTATTGCTGCGCAAACCAATGTAATCACACCGCCATAAGCAACGGACCACTCTGGCGAAATATTGTCAGCGATTAAACCAGTTATTGGGCCACCAATTGGAGTGCTACCCAAAAACGCGACGGCCGTGAGTGCCAATAGTCGGCCGCGCATATCTGGCGGTGATTCTTGCTGGCTAATTGCGTTACCAGAAGCAATCATCGCCGCACCACCTAATCCAAGTGGCACACTCCACAAAAATGCGACAAACAAACTCGGCGCAAACGCCAAACCGATACCAGCGACACCAAGCAAAGCAATATTGCTGACAAACCAACGCATTGAAACTATTTTGAGTCGCGCGGTCAGCAGCGCGCCTGTGAGATTGCCGATACCCGTAGTCGCCATTATCCAACCAAATGCCCGTGCGTCACCCCATCTAACGTCAGCGAGTTTGGGTAATGCGACGCCATAATTAAATGCAAAAGTACTAACTATCAAATAGACAGAGAACATCGTCAACAGACGACGATTGCCAGCAACGTATTTAAAAACATCACGCACTGGTGAACCGCCCGCTGGTCTTTGCATCGGTGGATACATCTCGGATTTTCGCAGACCAGATATTCCATAAATCATTGCTGAGTATGAAACGCCGTTAAGGATAAACAGCCAACCTGTGCCCAGTGGACCGATGAGCAAAGTCGCAATTGCCGCACCAAAAACACGAGAACCAGTCATCACGGCTGTATTTAACGACATTGCATTCGGCAAATCAACTGGCGGCACCAGTTCAGTAACTAGTCCGCGCCTAGCAGGATTATCAAATGCACCGATAATGCCTAACAACAATGACAAGGCATAAACAATCGGCACATTGATTGACCCCGTTAAATCGAGCACACCCAGTAAAAATGCCTGACCTGCAAGAGCACTTTGAGTAATAATCGCAATTCGTCGACGATTGTGTCGATCAGCCAAAGCACCACACCAAGTACCAAAAAACAACATCGGTAAAAACTGAAACGCAACGTTATAGCCAAGATTTGCAGCGTTACCAGTTAGGCGATAAAGCAGGAGCGAAGAAGCAGTTAGTTGCAACCAACTACCGATATTCGAAACTAGAAGGCTTGTAAAGAAAATCTTGGCGTTGAAATATTTAAGCGAGCGAAAAATGCCGCTCCGATTATCAGTCATAATTATTTTAAAATCAGTCGTCGAGTTTTAACGCCGAGATGAACACATCGCCAGGTATTTCAACACGACCAATTGACTTCATTTTCTTTTTGCCTTCTTTTTGCTTCTCAAGAAGTTTGCGCTTGCGCGAGATATCGCCACCATAACATTTAGCCAAAACGTCTTTACGCTTGGCTTTTACTGTTTCGCGAGCGATGAACTTGCCGCCGATTGCAGCCTGAATAGGCACATCAAACATCTGTCGCGGAATCAATTCTCTGAGTTTCTCGCACATCCGTTTACCATAGTCATAAGCCTTATCACGATGCACGATTGTGCTGAAAGCATCTGCAGCAATTGCATTTAGAAAAAGATCAACTTTTACTAGATCTGACTCGCGGTATCCGTCGAGTTCATAGTCGAGACTTGCATAGCCTTGCGAACGGCTCTTCATTTGATCAAAAAAATCAACTACGACTTCAGCAAGCGGAATTAGATAGTGCAACTCAACTCTCTCTGGCGAAAGATACTCAAGTTTGCCGAGTTCACCGCGACGTGTTTGGCAAAGGTCCATCAGAGTTCCGGTGTAATCCTTTGGAGTAATAATGTTCACTTTAAAATAAGGCTCTTGAATCGACTTGATATACACCGTCGGCGGCAACTCTGCAGGGTTGTCAACAATTTCTAGCGTGCCGTCTGTTTTTGTAACTTGATATTGCACCGACGGTGCAGTTGCAATCAGCGCCAAGTTGAATTCGCGTTCAAGGCGTTCTTTGACAATCTCCATATGCAACAAACCGAGAAAGCCGCATCTAAAACCAAAACCAAGAGCACCTGAAGACTCTGGTAAATAACTAATTGAAGCATCATTGAGTTTTAATTTCTGCAAACTTTCACGCAGAGTTTCAAAGTCGTCAGCATCAATTGGAAACAACCCACAAAAAACCATCGGCTTCGGATCGCTATAACCAGCAAGAGCCTCAGTCGCTTGTCGTGCTTCGTGGGTCACCGTTTCACCACTTCGCGCTTCACCGACATCTTTGATTCCTGCGATTAAATATCCAACTTCACCTGGCCCAAGTTCATCAACTGGCGAAGGCACTGGGCGGCGCACGCCAACCTCAAGTGCTTCGTGTACGGCATTAGTTTGCATAAATCGCAGCTTGTCTGTGCTGCGAATACGGCCATTCATCACGCGAATTGATGAAACCACGCCGCGATATTGGTCGTACTGACTGTCAAAAATCAAAGCCTGCAGTGCAGCCTCTGGGTCACCTTTCGGCGCAGGAATTCTTTCGACGATTGCATCCAACAACTCTGGTACTCCATGACCAGTCTTTGCTGAGATTCGCAAAATATCTTCAGCACGAATGCCAAGAACTTTTTCGATCTCCATCGCATATCGGTCAGGGTCTGCAGCCGGAAGATCTATTTTATTTAAGGCGGCAACAATCTCTAAATTATTCTCAAGCGCTAAATAACAGTTCGCTAAAGTCTGCGCTTCGATACCTTGAGCGGCGTCAACCACCAACACAACACCTTCACATGCAGCAAGTGAACGGCTAACTTCGTATCCGAAGTCAACGTGACCCGGAGTGTCAATCAGGTGGAGAGTGTTGCCCTTCCAATCGACTCGCACATTTTGGGCTTTGATCGTGATGCCACGCTCGCGCTCGAGATCCATCGTGTCGAGATACTGAGCCCGCATCGCTCTCGCTTCAACTGCATTAGTCATCTCTAAAATTCGGTCAGAAAGTGTCGATTTGCCGTGATCAATATGGGCGATGATCGAGAAGTTTCTTATTAAAGCTAAATCCATTAGGCCATTTCTTTTAAGACTTTGATCTTCACGACGCAGGTCTGAAAATAGACGAACGCGAAGCAATTAAATTCTACACGGCTCGTGTTTGGCAAGCCCTTACTCGCTGTTAGCCTTGCGACGTGGCAAATATCAAATCTCAGAAAAAACGCATCATTACCAACGCCAAAGCTAACGACCGCAACAAGGCTGTTCGTAGTGAATTGCGTTCACGAGTCAAAGCCGCAAATGAGACCGCAGGCACACCTGAAAACGCCGAGGCACTTCGCCTGGCTGTTAAACGTCTTGACACTGCAGCCCGAAAGCGCATCATTCACCCCAAGCAGGCTGCTCGTCGTAAGAGTCGCTTAATGCGCAAACTAAACGCGACAGCAGCCGCTGCTAAATAAGTTTTAGTTTCGCTTCGGCGAAAAAGTTCGGCTCGTCCGGCTTGACTTAGTTGAAGAAACTAAGCGACTCAATCGAGCTACAAGTATCTCCATTGTCAACTCTTCGCCAAGATCTTTGCCGCCTCGCAAATCAATATCAGCACGCGCCAATAATTGCACAGCTTGAGATATTCCGGCACCGCCAATGCGCCGATACTGCGTGAGATACTTTTTGCCTTGAAATTCGCTTTTACCGCCAATTAAAGTCAGCACATCTGCCGGACTATGAATCTCTGGCCCATCTAGCCGCATCAACTTTACATAGTGTGTGTGCAAAATCGCCATCACTTGTAGCGGATGAAAATCTCCACTTCGTACCATCCTCGACAGCATTTCTAGTGCAATTGGCGAGTCACCAGCATCTATAGCGTCAGTTAGATCCCAAGGCTTGACACCACCTGCATCACCAAGAAATACTGACACATCTTGTTTAGTTAATTTCTTTGATGTTCCATAAGCAGACACCAATGTGTCAATCAATCCCGGCAAACGTGCTTGGTCTTCGCCCAGCCAGTCAATGATGTCGTTCAACGCAACCGCATCTACGCTCAACTCAGATTCTGCGAACTTTTCTAAAAACCATGTCACAAGTTCTTGTCGACGCTGCGGAGGCTCAGTTGCAATGACCGTGGCGCCAGAGCGTTTGAGCGCATCGCTAATTGATTTCGGCAACTTGCCAGATGCGCTGACAACTAAATGTGAACTATCAGATGGATGCTCAAGATACTTAACGAGTGTTGAAAGTTCGCCAACAGTTGCTTCAGAAATTTCTCTAATCACAACCACACGCTCTTCACCAAATAGTGACATTGTTTCCGCCGAAGCAACTGCCTGACGAATCGCGTTCTCACGAAGATCTGACGACGGCGCACCTGCGTCATGTGTTTCTAAGATTGTGCTTCGACTCTCTTGTGAGTTCATCGACTTGATTAATCCACGAGTGATTTCTGTAACTTTGTCCGAGACAAGCCTCGGGTCGCTACCCGTAATCAAATGAATTGTCACCCCTCTACTCTCGCATCTCTGTGTAGCAACAACAAGATCATCGCCAAAACTGCAACCCAGATACCGAAATTTACGAATCCCGTTGTGCTCAAGCGTTCACCGAGTGCGGCTACCCACCAGACCCATCGCACACCAATTAGCACTGGCCACATAACAATCGTGCCCAATGCAGCAAACGCGGTTTCACTAATCGCACCTGCGAATAAAGACAACGGCAAACCGACCAGCATTACTAATGAAGCCACCGGAACAGCCAATATGTTGGCGAGAATTCCGATTGCGGCAGGAACTCCAAACACAAAAATAACTGCTGGCGCCACACCGACTTGTGCAGAAATAGTTGCTGCAACTAGTGATGCCAACCAGCGCGGACCAGGAACTACACGCGAGAGAGGACCCGACAATAAACATAATCCTGTTGTTGCACCGACCGACATGAAATAACCCACAGACCACGCGAGCAATGGATCAAGAAAGATTGTAACGACGACGGTCATCGCAAGTATCCGCAATGTTCGCGTCGGTCGACCCATTGAAATCGAAAGGGTTGCCACCCCTGCCATCACCGCTGCACGAATCACACTCGGTTCAACTCGGGTGATCACGACAAACCAAATCAACACTCCGAGTGTCACGATTAATCTCACTGTTTTTCGTAACCGACGCAGCAATGGTGATAATGCGGTTAGAACAAATGCCACATTTTGCCCTGACACGGCGACAAGATGTGCGAGTCCTGATTTTCTGAAAGCCGAGATCATTTGTGGTGGCTGTTTTGAGTCATCACCAATTACGAGTCCTGTAAACAGTGCACGCTCACCGAACGGAAATGATTCTGCACCGCTTGATATGAGTCTTCGCACCCGCTGAGCACTGCGATAGATAGGTGATGCAATAGTTTTAGGTTCACCGACTGATTCGACTTCAAAATTGCCTTTGATATGTTTCGAAACCAATCGTTGGGATTGAACTGGCGAGAGTTTGTTTCGCCAGCCTGATACGAAGATAGTTTCTCCCACATTTGTATTGCTCAACCGCCATGACGGACGTCCATAGGCATAGACCACAAATCTGTCGCCTGAGATATCGAGAATTATTTGAGTAGCTGCACCGACTCGTTGCGGGTCAGTAATCACTCGAGCAACTCCAAAATATTGACCGAGTTCAACGCGATGTAGTTCGTCAATCGCCCTTGAACTATTGATAAAACCCAAAACTGCAAAAACGACAAAGATTACGAACAAGGCCAATTTACTTCTGGCGACAACCATCGTCATAAGGATCAAGAAAATTGCGCTACCGGCAACAAGTTCTGTGAGTAAAGTTTTCTCAACTGCGCGAGTGGCACACACTGTTGATATTGCTAATCCAACGATGAACCAATCAGATCGTCGAAGATCGTACGATTGAGTCATGGCAAAAGTCGCAAGAAGAATTCAAAAAACTTCGCCAGCCCTACTTGACGGCATAGATGCTCACCGCAATACGGTGCGCAAAATGGGTGGGTTCTTTGCAGTCGTACTTTCAATTGCGGTTCTGATTGTCGGCTTGTTGTTGCTTGTGTTACCAGGCTCAATCACCGGCGTTCCGGGTTTTGTGTTGACCGTAATCGCATTGCCAACTTTGCCGCTGTTTGGAGTTCCTGCCATTGGCGGATTTGTTCGTTACTTCTTGAGTCTGATCTCGAGTCTTTTTTTGTGGTGGGTTATCGGTCATTACGCCGCACGCCGAGCGGTTCAATCAACGATTTCAAGTTGGCCAGAATGGCTTCGCGAATTTCGCCCATTAGCAATTGGCGTTGTATTGGGTTCAATAATTTCGCTTGCTCTCGCAGCGGCCGTTCTCGGGGTTATCTGAAGCACTAGTTCACGCGTGCTTGCGGCAAGATTTCACTTAACTTTGCTGGTCCGATTCCGTGAACATTTAACAAATCTTCGACATTTTTGAATGCGCCATTTTTTTCACGGAATTCAATAATCGCCTTTGCTGTAGACGGCCCAACCCCTGCAAGTTGTTCAAGTTCAATCGCAGTTGCAGTGTTGATATTGATACTGATTTGCAATTTATTATTTGTCGAACTATTTGAGCTGTTCGAATTATTCGAATTAGTGAACCTGGGTTGAACAATTATGTGTGGTTTATCGTTTCTCTTCGGAATATAGATTTGTTCGCCCTCACTTAGCAACATCGCTAAGTTGACCGAATCTAGATCTGCTTGCGCAGTGGCGCCGCCCGCAGCAACGACACCGTCATTGATTCGCGCACCAACACGAAACTGATAAACCCCCGGCGTCTTAACCGCCCCAGCAATATGAACAGTTAACTCTGTAATTAATCCTGTCGTCGGCGGCGAAATTGCCATAACGCTCAATGTGGTAACGGTGCCGGCGATCGGTATCGAATCTTCGGGTGGAGGTGGAGGAACTCTCAATAACCACCAACCAGCAAATGCGACTGCGATCAGACTCAAAAAAGAGCCAATTAAGCGTGACAAACCAAACCATTTGATTGTGGTTTTTACTTTTATAAATACTGAATAGATTTGTTTCATCGCCCGATGTGGGCAACATCCCCGACATGAGGCTTGAAATAATTAATTTTTTAGAAAAGCCTGGTCGTCAACTTTTTGCGGTAGTCAGAAGTTCGCGGATCATTTGATCCCATTTTTTCTAATACATCGAGATAGCTCTGTTTTGCCTCGTCGTCAGACTTCACTCTCTCTAACAACTCTGTTAGCACCCTGTCATAATCGTCGGTCGGCACAAATGCCGCTCGCGCCGCAGCAACAGCAACACGCACTCGTTCGGTCTCAGGGATTGTTTTTAGAATTTCAAGCGCCCCCGAACAATCGTTGCGAGCCACGAGTAATTCAGCAAGTGCAATCACTACCGACTCATTTGCTGGCTCGGCTTCTAATGCTTGACGCAAACTGGCTTCATCACCCTTGGCTAGCAACGCTTTTACATCTACAGCAATAACTTCTGGCAGAAGCTTGTTCACAAACTCACTCACTACATGTTCTGGTTGGGCTCCGACAAAGCCATCCAGGATCTTTCCGTCTTTCATGGCATAGACAGCAGGTATGGACTGGGCCTGAAATGCTTGCGCTATTTGCGGGCATTTATCGACATCGACTTTCGCCAAAATGACTTGACCTTTTGTCGCCGCGACTAATTTTTCAAGAATCGGACCAAGAGTTTTGCACGGTCCACACCATGGAGCCCACAAATCAACGATCACCGGAAAGATCATTGATTTATCAATTACTTCTTTTTGAAAAGTGTCATCCAATACATCAATTGCCATGGCTCAAACAATAGTGCTGGTGACGTGTTTAATCGCAAGTGGCACGACACATCACCGATTGGCTAGGTTATTTAGCGATGAGCGACACAGTCAGTGCTGGTATTGACTCACCTAAAGTTACAAAATGGCTCGAAGCCAATGTTGAAGGTGCACAGGGTCCATTTAAATTCGAATTTATTGCAGGTGGACATTCAAATTTAACTTTTTCAGTTCGCGACGCGAATCAACAGCATTACGTGTTGCGCCGTCCACCACTTAGTCATGGTCTTGCTAGTGCTCACGACATGGGGCGCGAGCACCGAATGATTGACGCATTACAAAACTCGAACGTTCCAGTGCCCCGTACCCGTGGGTTATGTAATGACATTGAAGTCAACGGTGCACCGTTTTATGTAATGAATTTTGTTGATGGACACATCATCCGTGACAGCACAATCGCCGAGAAAGTCTTGACTGCGCAAACCCGAACTCGTGCCAGCGAATCGCTGGTAGAAACTCTGACAAAAATTCATGCCGTCGATGTTTCTAAAGTTGGATTGCAAGATTTCAGCCGCCACGAGGGCTACATAGCAAGACAACTTAAACGGTGGTACGGGCAATGGAATGCGCAAAAAACCCGTGAACTTTCGTCAATTGATCGCGTCCATGAAGAACTTGCAAAGCGAATCCCAGAGCAGGGCCAAGCGACAATTGTGCACGGCGATTATCGCTTAGATAACTGCATCGTAAGTTCTCAGGGAGAAATTCAAGCCGTCTTAGATTGGGAGATTTGCACACTTGGTGATCCACTCGCAGATCTAGGTCTGCTCACTGTCTATTGGACTGGCCCAGGTGATGAGCCGTCTCCGTGGATGTCGCAGTACACAACCGTCAGCGGATTTTTAAACCGCAACGATCTAATCGCGCACTACGCAAAAATTACTGGTCGAGATATTTCAAATATCGAGTTTTACCGTGCCTTCGCATATTGGAAACTCGCCTGCATCGTCGAAGGTGTTTACGCTCGCTATTTAGGTGGCGCGCTTGGAGAAAAATCTGCAGCAGAACTAGAGCCGTTCAAATTGCAGACCGAAGCCGCCGCTAATAGTGCTGAAGTTGCACTATCGCACCTAAACTGAGCACCAAATGGATAAGCCATACACGATGCTTGGTGATCTTCCAGAGATCAATGATCCACTTTTAGTTGTGATGATGTCTGGATGGATCGACACAAGTTCAGCAGCAGCAAACGCAATGGAGTCGATTTCTAAAGAATTAAAAGCCAAAGCGATAATTTCTTTCGACAACGACACTTTTGTCGACTATCGAGCACGACGACCAATCATGGAGTTGCGTGAAGGTGTGAATACAAAATTGATTTGGTCAACTCCTGAAATCTCGCTAGGCCAAGACATCAACGGAAAAGACGTGTTGCTGTTAACTGGTCCAGAGCCCGACACTCGCTGGCATCTTTTTGCCGAAACTGTGGCCGATATAAGTATCGAATTTGGTGTCCGTCGGATGATTGGAATCGGGGCTTATCCATTCGCCACTCCGCACACTCGTGCTGTTTATATTTCATGCACTTCGCCTGACAAAGAACTGGTAGCAAATTTGCCTTACATAAAAAGTTCGGTTGATGTACCTGCTGGTATGGCAGCGGCGATTGAACATTCACTTCACGATCGAAAAATTCAGGCTCTCGGATTATGGGCCCGCGTTCCTCACTATGTCGCATCTATGCCTTACCCTGCTGCCTCGGCTGCCTTGCTTTCGGCGCTCTGTGATGCGGGCGGCATCTCAATTGATGTTTCTGACATGCGCGAGCAGGCCAATACACAACGCGAGCGACTTGACCAATTAATTGCTGGCAATACTGATCATTCACAAATGTTGACTCAACTTGAACAAAGTTTTGATGAGCAAATTGCAAATGGAACAACCGAAATTAATTTCGGAGGACCTATCCCAAGCGGCGATGAAATCGCTGCTGAATTCGAAAAATATTTGCGCGAGCGCTAGAAATTAACTAGCGCGCTAAATATTGCGTTAACTGGCGCGAGCGAGACCGTGCAACCACGATTGCACATTGACACCGAGAGCATTTACGTCGTAGCCGCCCTCTTGCAACACAACTGTCGGCAAATTTAGTTGAGCAACAAGCGCACCACATCGGTCATACCCGGGAGTAGTCAAAGACAAATCACTAATCGGATCAGTAATAAAAGTGTCAAGTCCGAGGGAAACGATAATCATTGACGGTCCGAATTTTTTAATACTTTCGCATGCTCGCTCAAGGGACTTCAAATAAGTGTCGTCGTCGGTACGTGCCGCGAGTGGCAAGTTAAGCGTTGAACCTAATCCTTTACTCGAACCTGTTTCTTCGGCATAGCCAGTGAAATACGGGTATGCCCTCGCAGGGTCACCGTGCAACGAAACGAATTGCACATCGTCGCGCTCATAAAAAATCTGTTGTGTGCCATTGCCATGGTGATAGTCGACATCAAGCACGGTCACTTTGGTGCCAGTAGTACTAGCCACATGATGTGCCGCAATCGCGGCGTTGTTGAAGAAGCAATATCCACCGTACAAATCAGTAGTCGCGTGATGACCTGGCGGGCGACATAATCCATAACTAAAACGTTCGCCGTCTAGAACAATTTGAGTAGCGCTCATCGCAACATCAACCGCACCACGGGCCGCTTCGTATGTACCCATAGTTAACGGGGTCGTTGTCTCAAAACACCACCAACCCAATTTGCCGTTGACTGACTCTGGCTCAACCCGGTCGCCCATATTCTCGCGCAGATTTGATTTGAAAAACATGTCGGGCACAACTTCGCGAACTTCTTTTACATCGCGTTGATAATCGGCCCACGCTGTCGACAAAAACCTCAGCAAGCCCGGATTATGAATTTTTGTAATCGGCTCAGTACCCCACGCTGTCGGCGAAACAAAGTCGAAAGCCTTGTCGGCAGCCAAAGTTTCGCGAATCTTTTCGGCTCGACCCGTGTGCTCAAATGGCGAGTGCGCTGTCGAACTCTCGATTTCGACTTCTGGGTTATGCAACAGATGTGCCGGTGTATAAACAACTTTCATGGCGTCCTCAATTCTCGATTTCCGGAATTCTCGATTTCTAATTTAAATCTAAGTTAAATCCAGGGATTTTCGCGCACGCTTCAACTCAGCCATTGCTGGTGTTGTCGCAACTGTCTCAATCGCATCCCAAAATTTAGCGGCGTCGTCTCCGCGTGGAATCTTCCAAATCACTGGTCCAAAAAAAGTACCCTCTGACGCAGTCCCCGGTTTGAAAGTGAGAATCGGAGCGCCAAGATCTTTGCCCGCTCGTGAGATTGCCAAGTCTGTCTCAAAACGAATAATCGGCGTATGTGTCTCATCATCAAAAGCATCAGCCCATTTTGTCGGTAACGAATTGCTCTGCAATATTTCTGTTAACAGTTGATGCGGGTTCGTATCTGAACCTTGACGCTTTTTCAAATTATGAAATGATGTGCCAAACGCAGTGTAAAACTTTCTTACACCCTCGTTGCCTTCAGATGCGCGGGCAGCGCTAGCGACGCGCAAAGTAGCCAGGCCAAAATTATGAATCACTTTGTGATATTCATCGTCGGGTGCATAACCGCGATCACTATTGACCATTGCCAGCGAAAGAAACTTCCACGAAACTTCGTAGTTTCTAAGGCTCACAACTTCTGTCACCCAACGCGAAGTTGCCCACGCCCACGGACAACCCGGATCAAAGAAAAATTCTAAATCTGTCATAATTACAGATTAGACGTTTCAAGCAAACTTAGGCTCGCTCGACTTCCTTGAGTTCATAGGTTTCAATTACATCGCCCGGCTTGAGATCTTGGAAGTCTGTCAAACTCAAACCACATTCGAAACCCTCACGAACTTCACGCACATCGTCTTTAAACCTGCGCAAAGTATTGATATTGCCCTTCCAAATGATTGTTCCTTCTCGCAAGAAACGAACTTTTGAACCACGAGTGATAACCCCCGAAGTAACCGAACAACCCGCAACAGCGCCAACTTTTGGTGCTTTGAAAACCTCGCGTACTTCGGCTTCACCAGTAACAACTTCGATGAATTCAGGGGCGAGCATGCCTTTCATTGCTTTCTCGACATCTTCGAGAAGCTTGTAAATGATTTCGTATGTTCGAATCTCTACGTTTTCTTTTTCGGCAAGTTCACGAATCTTGCGATCTGGTCGCACATTGAAGCCAATCAAAGTTGCATTTGTTGCTGCAGCCAACGAAATATCGTTTTCAGTGATCGTTCCGACGCCACGATGCACGAATGCTGCGCGAACGTCGTCACGCTCAAGTTTGCGCAAACTCTCAGTTACTGCTTCAAGCGAACCGTGCACATCTGCTTTGACTATTACGTTTAGCGTTGCAACTTCGCCAGCTTGAATTTGAGTAAAGATATCTTCGAGTTTCACACCGCGCTGAACTCGGGCATCACCGCGTTGGTTCATTGTGCGATATCGCTGCTCGCGAGCACCAGCCACTGTTCGCGCTGTGCGCTCATCAGGAGCAGATCTGAATTCTTCACCGGCACCAGGCACCGCCGACAAACCAAGCACCTGCACTGGTGTTGAAGGCCCTGCTTGTTTTATTTGCTCTCCACGGTCGTTGATGATTGCACGAACTTTGCCCCATGCAGCACCCGCAACAATTGGGTCACCAACCTTGAGCATGCCTTTGTCAACCATGATCGTGGCAACTGGGCCGCGACCAATATCTAGTTGTGCTTCAAGCACTACACCTTTGGCTCGACCTGTTGGGTTCGCAGTCAACTCTTCAAGTTCAGCAACTGCATTCAACTGATCAAGTAAATCGTCAATGCCTAAACCACTTTGCGCTGACATCTCAACAACGATTGTGTCACCACCCCATGCTTCTGGCGTCAACTGCTGTTCGGCGAGACCTGCGAGAACTCGTTGTACATCAGCATTGTCTTTATCGATTTTATTTAGCGCAACAACGATTGGCACACCAGCAACACGAGCATGATTAATCGCTTCAATCGTTTGAGGCATTACTCCGTCGTCGGCAGCAACAACCAACACAACAATGTCAGTTACGCCTGCACCACGAGCACGCATTTTGGTAAACGCAGCGTGACCTGGTGTGTCGATAAACGTAATCAACTTGCCATCTTTTTCAACTTGGTATGCACCAATATGTTGCGTTATTCCGCCGGCTTCGCCAGAGACAACATTGGCATTGCGAATTTTGTCAAGCAGAGTTGTTTTACCGTGGTCAACGTGACCCATGATCGTGATAATCGGCGGACGAGTCATTTGTGTCTCAGGATCATCGTCATCTGCATCATCAAACATTGCTTGCAATTCGAGTTCTTCTTGTTGACCTGGGTCAACAAGCAAAATCTCTGCACCGCACTCAAGTGCGAAGAGTTCCATTTGTTCATCGACGAGCGTCATTGTGGCGGTGACCATTTCGCCGTGCTCAAGCAAGAATCGCACGACATCAGCCGGCGTGCGATTTAATTTCGGCGCGAACTCCTGCGACGAACCGCCACGCTCAATAACAATTATCCCCTCAGGTACAGGGCTCGCACTTGCTGTATAGCTAGTCGGTGTTTGCGGAAGCTGCTCTTCAAATTCTTGACGACGTTGCCCTCTAGTTTTTTTACGCGGACTTCGACGTTGCCCACCAGGACCACGACCAGGTGCAGGACGACCACCAGGACCAGTTGGACTACTTCGACCAAGTGCGGTTCCGCGTCCACCAGTTGGTGCACCCGGACGACCACCAGCACCAGCAGGACCACGACCAGGTGCGGAACGATCTGGAGTTGTACGACCGCCTGAACCTGCAGGACCTCGACCAAGTTGTGAAGCAGGAATTCGACCAGTGCGTGCATTTGTTGATGGCGCGGTACTACGAGGTGCCGAACGATTGAATGGCGGACGAGTTACGCCACCTTCAGGTCGACGCGCAATTGGCGGTGGTGGAATCGGACGTGAAGAACCAGGTGGTGGAGGAATCGGACGAGTTGAACCAGGCAAAGTTGGACGACCAGGAACTGTTGCACCACCAACGCGATTTGGCTGTGTTGGCTGTGTCGGATGTGTAGTCGTCGGCGCAGTACTCGCGGCTGGCGCCTGTGCTGGTTGTTGAGTTATTTGTGTAGCTGGTTGCGGCGCTGCTACCGGCTGACGAACTGGTTCAGGTTGCAGCGGTTGTATTTGACGAACAGGCTGTGTGGCTGAACGAGCAGTTGGGCTCGTCTGATTAGGTTGCGCGGATGAAACCACTCGACTTACAGCAATTTCAGTTTCGCGCGGCGTAGCTGGCGTCTCGACTACTACTTCTGGAGTTTCAACTGGAGTATCAGACTCGGTAACTTTTTTCGCTGCGGCTTTTTTAACCGTCGTGCCGGTGCCCGCAGCTTTCTTAGCGACGGCTTTCTTCACTGTCTCGCCGGCAACTTTTTTTGCAGCAGCTTTCTTGACAGGTTTTGTCGAAACTTCTTCTGGTTGCGATTCGCGAATCAGACCTTCACGTTCAGCACGACTACGAATGCGGTCAGCTTGTGCGTCAATAATCGTTGACGATGGACCCTTGACACCGATGCCGAGTTTTCCGCTGAGGTCAATGATCTCAGCGTTAGTCATTCCGAGTTCTTTAGCGATCTCGTGAACGCGTTTAGCCTTTGCCAAAGTGTCTAGCCTTTCGAATCTTCAGTTGATGCACCAGATTGTGCAGCTACTTGTTCTTGACTCAGAATCGATCCGTCAGCAGCGTGCCACTCCATTGCGCCCGTGTCTATGTTCGTCTTCCATTCGCCTTCTGCATAAACAGACTCAGTCGTGGTTTCAACTGCACGTCGCACCACGCCATTACCTTCGGCTGCAACTTCAGATTCACTCTTAATGTCAATTCGCACACCAGTCAGACGCGCAGCAAGTGTGGCGTTGACACCCATCTTGCCAATCGCTAATGACAATTGAAAATCTGGCACGATTACATCAGCTTGAGTTTCATCTGCACTTAAGCGAACTTCAGTAACTTTTGCTGGCGACATTGCTTTGGCAATGAAGTCGCGTTTATCTTCGCTGAATGGGATGATGTCTACTTTTTCGCCGCGCAACTCGTTGACAACCATTCGCACTCGCCCACCACGCGCGCCAACACAAGCACCAACTGGGTCGATTGCTTTATCGTTTGACCACACTGCAATTTTCGTGCGTTGACCCGGTTCACGAGCACAAGATTTAATCTCAACAATTCGGTCAGCAATTTCAGGTACTTCCATTTCGAAAAGTCGCATAATTAAACCAGGGTGCGTGCGACTGACAACAATCTGCGGACCCTTTGGCGTGCGCCGCACTTCAACGATGTACGCCTTGAGACGAGCATTTGGCTCGCGTGTCTCGCCGAGCACTTGCTCTGCTTGTGGCAACAACGCTTCGACTCGACCAAGATCGAGCAATGTGTATCGAGTGTCAGTCTTTTGCACAGTTCCTGAAACAATGTCGCCTTCGCGGTTCGCATACTCTTCGAACTTGCGCTCGCGCTCTACTTCGCGAATTCGTTGACTCATCACCTGACGGAAGGTCACCGCGGCAATTCGACCGAGCTCGTCCTTCTTTGGAGTGTCATCTCGTTCGTTAATCCATTCGCCATCATCATTTACGTCGTATGCAGTGAAAGTGATATCCATGTTGTCTGGGTTTACTCCGACAATCACTTCATCTGCGGCACCAGGTCGCTTTTTGTATGCAGTGGCTAGTGCCTCGACAAGAACTTGCAATAATGCGTCAATTGTGATTCCGCGATCTGCTGCGAGCATGCGCAGCGCTTCCGACATGTCCATGTTGCTCATGATGCTTTGGCCTCCGTTGTAGTAGCGAATTTGTGTTTTGAATTCTTTGAATGACGCGCATCTTTTTTAGATGTCGTCTCAAATTTGAAAACTGTTTTAGCGCGGTCAATCGTCGCGTAACTGATTTTGACTTCTACATCACTTGAATTGCGCACGGTGATTTCACGATCATCAGCACTAACCAAAACGCCTTGTACGCGACGCTCGCCACCAGTTTCAAGTGGTGCAGTCAAGCGCACATTGATTATTTTGTTGACCTCTCGGATGTAATGGCGAGGCAATCGCAAATTGCGCTCAAGACCAGGGCTTGTTACTTCAAGGGTGTAACGACCAGGCACCGGCTCGGAGTGGTCAAACTCTTTTGATATTAGACGTGTGAGTAACCCAATCTTCTCAAGGTCAACGCCAGCAGGTTGACCATTTTCGCCAAGCATGCCAGGCTTCGTGTCAACAACTACGCGCACAACACCACTCACAAATTCGAGGTCGTAGAGATCAAGGCCGAGATCGATAACAATCGGTGTGACAAGTTCGCTGATACGGGTGACTATTACATTTGTGCCTGCCACATTCGTGCCTGCACTCTCGTTTGTACTTGCGGCCATTAGAAATCTCTCCTTTCCCTTAATATCGCGGTTAAATAACTATCAAATCACTAGCAAATAGCCTTTTTTACTATCAAAAAAGACACCCGATAGAGAACAAAAGGCGTGGGCCTAAACCCACGCCTTCGGTTCACTGAACTTTTAGGTCGCCTTAAGTATAGTGCCGCGGAACTAAAGTTTCAGATGGCGCTATTGCTCGCGCCGCCAAGTGAGGGCTCGTGATTTTGCGGATGTCAACAATGTTTTTAAGGACATTACGCGATGACCCGGCTGACGCCGAGGTGCCGAGCCATCGCTTATTGGTTCGGGCTGGATACATTCGGCGTGCTGCCCCAGGTGGTTATACATGGTTGCCTCTTGGTTTGCGAACCCTGAACAGAGTTGAAACGATCGTCCGCGAAGAAATGGATGCAATTGGCGCTCAAGAAGTGCACTTTCCTGCAATGTTGCCCCGCGAACCGTATGAGATTACTGGTCGTTGGACAGATTACGGGCCTAACTTGTTTCGCTTACAGGACAGACGTGGTATTGATTTTTTGCTCGGACCAACCCACGAAGAAATGTTCACGCTATTAGTAAAGGATCTCTACAGCAGTTACAAAGATTTACCGCTGTGGCTTTATCAAATTCAAACTAAATTTCGCGACGAAGCACGACCACGCGCAGGTCTGTTGCGTGGTCGCGAATTTTTAATGAAAGACTCTTACAGTTTTGATATTGACGACGAAGGTTTGCAACGAAGTTACGACGCGCACCGCAGCGCTTATTTGAGGACTTTTGACAGACTGGGCTTGCCATATGCGGTCGTCTCGGCGATGTCCGGCGCAATGGGCGGCTCGGCATCTGAGGAATTTCTGTTTCCGTGCGATTCGGGCGAAGACACGTTTGTTAGTTGCGATAGTTGCTCGTACTCAGCCAACACCGAGGCCGTGCGGGTTGGCGAGCCAGCCAAGATTGATTACTTAAATCTTGGTGCGGCTGTTGTATACGACACGCCGGCCACGCCGACAATCGCCACTTTGGTTGATTTGTTCAACACTCGTTCTGATTTGAAGCGTGCCGATCGCAATTGGGTCGCCGCCGACACACTCAAAAATGTCATCGTTAATTTGCGTCATCCAGATGGTCGCACCGAGCCACTTGCAATTGGTGTGCCAGGTGATCGTGATGTCGATACAAAGCGACTTGAAGCACAAGTTTCACCAGCCGAAATCGTAGAGTTCACCGAAGCAGATTTCGCCGCAAACAAGAACCTCATCAAGGGCTACATCGGGCCGCAGTCGCTTGGGTTAAAAAATTCAAGTGGCATCAAATATTTGCTCGATCCCAGCATCGCAATTGGTAGCGCGTGGATCACTGGCGCTAACGCACCAGGTCGACACGTTGCCGGTCTTGTATACGGCCGAGATTTTTCGTGCGACGGCATAGTCGACGCTGCCGATGTTCGCGCTGGTGACGCATGCCCGAAATGCAACGCGAAACTACAGATTCGCCGAGGCATCGAGATCGGCCATGTGTTTCAACTCGGTCGAAAATACGCCGAAGCTCTCGGGCTCACTGTGCTTGACCAAAACGGGAAGTCACAAGTTGTGACAATGGGTTCTTACGGCATCGGGGTCTCTCGCGCAGTCGCGGCAATCGCCGAAGCGAACCACGACGAAATTGGTTTGAAGTGGCCGTCTGCTGTTTCGCCTACTGATGTACACATTGTTGTTGCAGGCAAACCCGGTGATGAAACCTCAACTGTTGGCGAAGCACTCGCAACTGCTCTGCACGATCAAAACATGACTGTGCTGATTGACGATCGTAAAGGCGTATCACCTGGCGTCAAATTTAAAGATGCCGAATTAATTGGCACACCACGCATCGTTATCGCTGGTCGCGGTGTCGCAACCGGAGTAGTAGAAGTTCGCAATCGCCGTGCCGGAACTTCAGGTGATGTGGCTATCAATGATGCCGCGAAGCACATTGTTGCAATGCCGATAAATTAATTGATAGAGCAAAGAAAATGACTGCGATCCTTAATCCAGCAATAAAGCACTATGAATGGGGCGACTTTGCGGCCTTGCCAGATTTGCTCGGTTTACCGCAAGATCAAAAACCTTGGGCCGAACTTTGGTATGGCACTCACTCTGATGGTCATGCAACATTACAAACCGCTAACGGTGAAACTCAACTTAAAAATGTCGTCGGTGATCTCTCGTTTTTATTGAAGCTCATCGCCGTTGCTAAACCACTTTCACTACAAACCCACCCGACTACCCTTCAGGCGCTTGAAGGTTTTGCTCGCGAAAACAAACTAGGACTCGCTCGCACTG
>JBAXAW010000011.1:0-24419 GCA_037142305.1 Actinomycetota bacterium | reverse complement strand
AACAACTACTAAATGAACACGCCAAGGCGCTCGCGGGTCATGCCAAAGTATTGGCCGATAAGAAATATTTTCAACAGTTCGATCGCACGCCTGAATACACGATCATGTTTATCCCGGGTGAATCATTTTTGGCTGACGCGCTTCGCGCCGACGCAAGCTTGCTCGAAGTTGCGATGCGTAGTCGCGTCTTGATCGCTTCGCCAGTTAACTTATTGGCGCTTTTACTTGCCGTTGCCAAAGGTTGGCAAGCATTTCAGATCGCTGAAAATGCCGAAAAAATAGCCGCCATTGGTCGCGAACTATATGAGCGCGTCGACATCGTGCTCGAAAGCGTCGAAAAAACGGGGCGCGGTCTTGAAAGTGCGATCAGTGCCTACAACAAGATGGTCGGCTCAATTGAAGGTCGAATGTTGTCGACACTTCGTAAATTCAAAGATGTTGGTGTGACATCTTCAGAACTCACAGAAATTTCAAATATTGAGTCAGCGCCACGTCGGCTTGCAGCGCCGGAACACACAAAAGAACTTGGCAGTTGATTGGTTTGTCAATCAATTAATCGCTAACATTATCTCAATGATTTCTGCAGTTGTATGGCACTGGTGGTTAGGGGCAGGTCTGTTGATCGCTGGTATCGGTGCAGTTATTAGCGTCGTCGTGGGTTACATCAGCCAAGTAACAGCGCTTAAGTATCCAAACCGCCGACAACGACAAGCACAAAAATAACGGCGTTGGGCCGATGAACGCCCTCCTTGTTCAACTAGAAAAGCATCCTCTAGTTATTGAATTACTTGCCAAGTGCGACTTTCCACTAGCGGGCACAAAAATCTCTTGTGCTGTATCGGGTGGTCCCGACAGCATGGCACTTTTAGTGCTGGCAGTTGTTGCGGGATGTGAGGTAACCGCAATTCACGTTGACCACGCTCTAAGAATTGGCTCAGAAAACGAATTCCAAATTGTAGAAAAACTTGCAAAACGTCTTGGCGCAAATTTTAATTCAAAAACAATACGGGTTGAGCCGGGCACCAATCTTGAGGCTCGCGCTCGAAACTCCAGATACGAGGTAATGCCACACGATGTAATGACTGGGCACACAGCAGATGACCAAGCTGAAACAGTCCTAATTAATTTATTGCGCGGTGCCGGATTGTCCGGATTATCTGGAATGCAACGCAATCAGCGGCACCCAATCTTGACGCTTCGCAGAACTCAAACGCATCAATTGTGTCGTGAACTTAAAATTGAAGTCATTGAAGATCCATCAAACACGGATCCGAAATTTCAACGGAATCGAATTCGTCACGAGTTAATCCCGCTGATGAACGCAATCGCGCAACGTGACGTGACAGCAATACTTGATCGACAAGCCGACTTATTTCGCGAAGATTCAATGCTGCTTGACGACTTGGCCAAAAAGATTGACGTAACCGACGCAAAACTTCTTGCTGTTGCCCCGGTTGCTTTGGCGCGTCGCGCAATTAGGCAATGGCTTACCGAGATTTACCCACCAGATGCTGCGACCGTCGAACGGGTCTTAGAAGTTGCTCGCGGTACAAATTTGGCTTGCGAGATCGGCTCGAATCGCGAGGTGCGTCGAAGTCAACAGCGCCTACAAATCTTCACAAAATAATAAAAACAAAAACACCAGTCCGATTTGCTGTGGTAAAGTTATCGCTTGATGTTGGTCGTTTCTCAAGTAATTGGCACATCTGAAACAAAGGTTTACTGATGCCACCAAAACTTCGCGGTAAATGGGCCCTGGGTATCACGCCTCGTAATCTGACTTGGATTATTAAAGACAAACTTGCTGTCTGCGAGCGTCCTGGTGGGTTTGGCACAAATCACCGAAGGGTCCGGCGTCAAGAAGAGATCATCTGGCTGCGCGAAAATGACTTTGGATTTGTGATTTCAATCAGCGTCGCGCCACACAATTTGCACAGTTACGAAGAGTTACAAATGCCCTATAAGCACCGACCAATTGCGAACTCTGACGAGTTAGACCAATGGTTAAAGACGTTTTATACCGAGCTTTCGGTGCTGATTCAGCGAGGTCTGAAAATCATTGTTCATGCTGAAGAAGTAAGTGAGCGGTTGCATGGGTTAATGGGCGGATACATCAGATGGTCTGGCTTGGTTGATGACTCGGCGCAGGCAATCATTCTTACTGAAAGAATTGCTGGTCGTCAGTTAGACCCGGATTCTCGCGAACTGATTCTGCGTGTACACGAACTTCGTTAAAATTATATTTCGTTCAAAACGATTCTCAACGAATAACCGACTCTAGAAGAATACGCGGTGCCAAACGCATCGCAGTTGTTGCACTTGACTGTGGCATTTTGTTGCACTCAGTTTCTGCAATTGATACATACTCAAGTGCAGTTTCAATTGCACTTGCAATGCCCGAATTAGAACGAACGATTTGTAAAGCTTTATCTCGCTCATCACTTGTGAACGGCTTACCGAGAAGATCTCTCAACTCAATTGCGTCAGTTGAATCTGACGACAACGTCAATAGAACAGGCAAAGTGTAAACACCCTCTTCCATATCATGGCCAGCGCGTTTGCCGAGTTCGCCATCTGTGGCTATTACATCCAGAATGTCATCAACGATTTGAAACACCATGCCGTATGCAGAACCGTAACTTGTTAACGCGTCAACTATTTTTCGATCGTGCCCAGCAACGATTGCGCCAATACGAGCAGCTGTAGCAAACAAAGACGCAGTCTTACCTTCGATACTGACAAGATAAGACGGGATTGACCTTGACACATCATAAGTATGACGAAGCTCTTCGATCTGTCCTTCGCAAAGTCTGCCGATTGTCTGCGCCAACAAAGTTACGACTTCAGTTCCGAGAGCAGCCGAAACCTCGGAGGCTTTCGCCAACATAAAATCTCCTGCGAGAATCGCTTGCAAATTTCCCCATCGTGCATTCACTGTGTCAACGCCACGCCGTGTCAATGATTCATCCATCACATCGTCGTGATATAAAGAACCCAAATGTACAAGTTCGCAAGCAATTGATCCTTGAATTACTTCGTCACTAATTGGTGATTCGTTTCCGACTTGAGCAGCTGCGATTGATAGAACTGGTCGCAATCTTTTACCGCCTGCAATTATTAAATGCGACGCAAGCTCATTTAAGTGTGTATCTTTTGTCTGAACCGCATTACGTAATGCAAGATCAACACGGTCGCGATCCAACGCCATAAACGGCAGAGAGAGCAAAGGCGATGCGGTGGCCATATCCACAGGCTAGGAGAAGTGCCTTGTGAAACTGTCAACTTAGCGTCGCGCGTCACATCTAGAAATCTTTCACAAGTACGGGCGTCGTAATCCGCCACACACTCACCGATACACTTTAAGAAAGGTCACTGACGCATAAGGCGGTCAAAGTTGTTCGAACGGTTTACAGATAGGGCACGCAGGGTCGTGGTTCTCGCCCAAGAAGAAGCTCGCCTGCTCAATCACTCATACATCGGCACTGAGCACATTCTGCTTGGTTTGATTCACGAGGGTGAAGGTGTGGCAGCCAAAGGTCTTGAAGCACTTGGCATTTCACTTGAAGCAGTGCGCGCACAAGTCGAAGAAATAATCGGCCAAGGCGGATCATCACCATCAGGACATATTCCATTTACGCCGAGAGCCAAAAAAGTTCTTGAACTGTCGTTGCGCGAAGCTCTTCAACTCGGGCACAACTACATCGGCACCGAACATATTTTGCTTGGATTGATTCGCGAAGGCGAAGGAGTCGCCGCACAGGTTCTCGTCAAACTCGGCGCCGACCTTGGTCGCGTTCGCCAGCAAGTAATTCAACTTCTAAGTGGTTACCAAGGCCCTGGTGGCAAAGCCGAAGGCGAAGCACCTGGCGCAAAAGACACTCCTCAAGAAAAAGGTGGCAGCCAGATTCTTGATCAGTTCGGTCGTAACTTGACCCAACTTGCCCGCGACAAAAAACTTGATCCAGTTATTGGACGTCAAAAAGAGATGGAACGCGTAATGCAGATTCTTTCTCGACGTACCAAGAACAACCCAGTTTTAATTGGTGAGCCAGGTGTAGGTAAGACAGCAATTGTTGAAGGTCTCGCACAAAAGATCGTCGCCAATGAAGTTCCTGAAACTCTTACTAACAAGCAGTTGTACACACTCGACCTTGGCGCACTGGTCGCCGGCAGTCGCTACCGCGGAGACTTTGAAGAACGCCTCAAAAAAGTTCTCAAAGAGATCAAAACTCGTGGTGACATTATTTTGTTCATCGACGAGATTCACACACTTGTTGGTGCAGGTGCAGCTGAGGGCGCGATTGATGCTGCGTCGATTCTCAAGCCGATGCTTGCCCGTGGCGAACTTCAAACAATTGGTGCAACAACGCTCGACGAATTCCGCAAACATTTCGAAAAAGATGCTGCACTAGAGCGTCGCTTCCAACCAGTCAAGGTTGATGAGCCATCAGTTGCCCACACAATTGAAATCTTGAAGGGAATTCGAGACAAATACGAAACTCACCACCGAGTAACGATCACAGATCAGGCGCTCGTTTCGGCTGCAAATCTTGCCGATCGTTACATCTCTGATCGGTTCTTGCCAGACAAGGCAATTGATCTAATTGACGAAGCCGGAAGTCGTCTTCGCATAAAGCGGATGACAACTCCGCCAGATCTTAAAGAAATCGAAAATAAAATCAACGATGTTCAAGAAGCAAAGAAGAAAGCTGTCGAAGAACAACGATTTGAAGAAGCGGGTCGTCTGCGCGATCAAGAGCGAACGCTGCTTGAAGAGCGATCACAAAAAGAAGTTGATGTTAAAGCTCAAGGCATCGATCTTTTCGACGAAGTTAGCGAAGAGTCAATCGCTGAAGTGTTAAGTATGTGGACAGGTATTCCGGTATTCAAACTCACTGAAGAAGAAACCGCCAAATTGCTCAACATGGAAGGCGAACTTCACAAACGAATCATCGGCCAAGAGAACGCAATTAAAGCAGTCAGCCAAAGTATTCGTCGTACTCGCGCCGGGCTCAAAGACCCGAAGCGTCCAAGTGGTTCTTTTATTTTCCTCGGGCCAACTGGTGTTGGTAAAACTGAACTCGCCAAAACACTTGCCGAATTTCTATTTGGTGATGAAAACGCACTGATTGCACTCGACATGAGTGAATACATGGAGAAGCACACAGTCAGTCGCCTTGTTGGTTCGCCTCCTGGATACGTTGGCTACGAAGAGGGCGGTCAACTTACCGAGGCTGTTCGTCGCAAGCCGTTCTCGGTTGTGTTGTTTGATGAAATTGAAAAAGCACACCCTGATGTGTTTAACACGTTGTTGCAAATTCTTGAAGAAGGTCGTTTGACCGACGCACAAGGTCGAAGTACAGATTTCAGAAACACAGTTCTGATCATGACTTCAAACCTCGGCACGCAAGACTTGCGCAAAGCAAATGTTGGTTTCGGCAAAAACGATGAAGCACTTTCATACGCTCGAATGCAAGAAAAGGTCAACGAGGCGCTCAAGGTTCAATTCAAGCCTGAGTTTCTTAACCGAATTGACGAAGTGATCGTGTTCCATGAACTTGCGATGGCTGAAGTGGTGCAAATGGTTGACTTGATGAGCAAGCGTTTGACCAGCCAACTTGAAGGTCTTGGACTCGGGTTTGAACTCACCGAAGGTGCAAAGGCCCTTCTTGCCAAGCGTGGCTATGATCCACAACTCGGCGCACGACCGCTTCGTCGAGCGTTGCAACGATTCATTGAAGACCCACTTTCAGAGAAGTTGCTACTTAAAGAGTTTCATGCCGGTGAAATAATTGTTGTCGGCGTTGAAGACGATCCTGAAAACAAAGATGAGCAACGATTCACCTTTAAAGCTGTTGAAGGCTTTGTTCCACCGAGTGCAGTAGTTCTCGCTGGCGCCGGTGACGCAACACCATCTACAACCGAGTGAGTCAAAGCGTGCCAAGCGCGCGTCGCCGACTCGCCTACTTGCGAGTGTCTCTAGGTATTTTCGCAATTTTGACGCTCACTGGGTGTCAAGTTGATTCTGTGGTCACTTTAGATGTTGGGCAAACTGGGTCTGGAGTATTAACCGTGAGCATGACGGCTGATAAACAAGTTGTTGACCAAACACCTAGCCTGATTTCTGCGTTTCGATTCGAAGACGCGACTGCTGCAGGCTGGGTAGTTTCAGGGCCCAACGTCACTGCCGATGGCGGCATCCAAATATCGATCAGTCATGGTTTTAGTGATCTTGACCAGGCGTCCCAATTATTCACTCAACTCGGAAGCACAAGTGGCCCATTTAAACAAATTTCAATAACTCGTAAAGGAAACCTCAATAATTCAACATATAAATTAAACGGCGTTTTGCAAGTTGATGGTGGTCTTGCGGCGTTCTCTGATCCTGAACTTTTAAAAGTTCTTGGCGCTGAGCCATTCGCTCAAAATCTTCAACTCGCAAATATTGATCTTTCTAATGCAATGAACATTAATTTTGTCGCGAAACTTCCCGGCAAGACACAGCAATCGACTGGAACAGTCACCGAAAATATTGTTACTTGGCAAGTACCACTTGATGGCAGTGCGCTATCAGCGACGTATACGTCAAAGAACACAGCAATAAGGGCAATTGCCGCCCAATTTACATCGCTGTTTTTTAAATTTCTTCTTGTGCTTTGGATCGTCGGTATGGCGATAACAATCGTGACGATTGCATACAAGCGCAGAGATGAACTCCGCACACCCACCGAATAATGTTGATCACGAAATGGTAAAACTTCGCACTGTATATAGATGCACTGATTGCGGCGCGGCAGTACCAAAATGGGCAGGGCGATGTGGCTCGTGTGGCGCATGGAACAGCCTTGTTGAAGATGTCGAAGGTGACGATGAAATTATTTCAATCGCAACTGGCATGGCGTTGGTGCCAGCTGGTGTACCAAAGCCGATTGACTCATTAGACGCAACAATTTCTGAACCTCAAACAACTGGTGTTGAAGAACTCGATCGAGTGCTTGGTGGCGGGCTTGTGCCTGGCTCTGTCACTCTGTTGGGCGGCGAGCCAGGCATCGGCAAATCAACTTTGCTGTTACAACTTCTCGCTGCATGGTCTGGTCGAACACTTTATGTAACCGCCGAAGAAAGTGCCCAACAGGTGCATATGCGTGCCGAGCGACTCAACGCAATCAAACCAGATTTATGGCTCGTTGCAGAAATGTCGCTAAACAACATCATCAAATCCATAGATCAAGTTGAGCCCCAACTAGTCATAATCGACAGTATTCAAGCAATCGCCGACCCGCTGTTGAATTCTGCGCCCGGTTCGGTTTCACAAGTTCGGGGTTGTGCCCATCGACTTGTTCAAGAGGCCAAGGCCCGCGATCTGCCAATTATTTTGGTTGGTCATGTCACTAAAGACGGCGGGCTCGCTGGCCCGCGTGTGCTCGAACATGTCGTTGACACTGTCTTATCTTTCGAAGGTGAACGTCATCATGCATTGCGTTTATTGCGTGCAGTCAAACATCGTTTTGGTTCAACTAACGAACTTGGCTTATTCGAAATGACCGAAATGGGTTTACTCAGTGTGCCCGACGCCAGCAAATTATTTTTAGCAGACCGCCGAGCAGGCGTGCCTGGTTCAATCGTGGTGCCAGCACTTGAAGGGCATCGACCGTTACTAGTTGAAGTACAAGCGTTAACCAACCTTTCGCCATCACATGTTTCTCCGCGACGGTCAGCCCAAGGTGTTGACTCTGGTCGCTTAGCGATGTTGCTTGCAGTTCTTGAGCGCCGCGCTAATGTCAACCTCTCACAGCACGAAGTCTTTGCGTCGGTTGTGGGTGGTGTCAAACTTGGTGAGCCTGGTGCAGATCTTGGTTTATGTTTGGCTCTTGTTTCGGCATCTACAGATCGACCACTGGCCGAAAACTTAGTTGCGTGCGGTGAAGTTGGCTTAGCCGGCGAATTGCGCCAAGCCAGCAACACTGCACGCCGTTTAGCCGAGGCGGCACGATTAGGTTTTACTCGAGCGATTATCCCGGCGAGCAGTGCTGTCGATATAAATATTTCTGGCATCAAACTTGAACCAGCGCACACAGTTGCTGAGGCTTTAGCCCTAGCAGGGCTATCAATCAACTAGCGTTTAATCAGTGAAATCTGTTTTAATTATTCCAACTTATAACGAAGCCGCAAACATTGAACGGTTTTTAACCCAAGTTCGCACCGATGCACCGAATACAGAAATCTTGGTAGTTGATGACAACAGTCCAGATCAGACAGCAAAAATTGCTGAGAGTACGGCTACGAAACTTGGTTCAATAAAAGTGCTTAATCGAACTGGCCAACGCGGATACGCCGCGGCTAGCCGTGATGCAATGCTTGCAGCCATTGAAAGCGGATATGACGTGATCGCCACAATGGATGCCGATTTTTCGCACGACCCGAAAGTTCTCACAAAACTAATTTCATTAGTTAATTCAGATACGGCACTTGTTATCGGCTCAAGGTATGTGCCAGGTGGCGGTGTTCAAAATTGGCCACTATTTCGTCGGCTACTTTCAAAGTGGGGCAACTTATACACGGCGTTTTGTCTACGCCTAAAAATAAAAGATTGCACTTCAGGGTTTCGAGCATATTCGGCAGCAAGCCTTGAAGAAATAGATCTGTCAAACCTGAAGGCAGATGGCTATGCATTTCTTTCTGAAATGGCATTTGTGATTTCGCGCAAGAAACTCGGCTCAATAGTTGAATCACCAATTATGTATGTTGACCGAGCATTCGGCGAGTCAAAGATGAACACCCGCATCATGCGCGAGTCAATGGTGCTTGTTACTCGCTGGGGCATTGCATTACGCACTGGTATTGGACATAAGCACTTACCGCGCTAGTAAAACTGGCGCGCCACTGTTTATTCTGCTGTATAAATTCACAAGTTTTTGAGATGGTTGACTATTCGCCCATGAATCGGCTTTCACCGCTCGCTCATATGAATGCCATTCGCCACGCGCTCCAGCGAGGTCTCCGCGCAAGGCGTGAGCTCGCATTCGCAATGCAATCAATTCTTCGTGAGCACCGAGAACTTTTAATCCCTTTGCTGTGGCCCAAAATACCCCCTCAATTTCACCTCGTTGAAGATCTAACTCGCCAGCCATCGCCGACGCGGTAATTATGTTGAGCACCAATTGCGACGTGATGCCTTCGGCGTCAGGCCATAAATAACCAGCACCAGAAAATGGCAAATCACGAACAAGTTCAAGACCGCGATGTAATTCGTCAATTGCCTGACTAGGCGCAAGTTCTTGAGCCCGAGCAATACACGATTCAAGAATTTCACCATCACTAATTATTGAGACATGAAATGGCAATCGATCATTAAAAGTTCTTGGTAGCCACTCTTCGCTAATTGAAATTAGATGCGTCTGATTAAGTGCCCGCCGCGCATCTGAAACCACATTTGTAAAAGTTGCATCAGCCACATTGACTTCCCACAATGCCGTACGTGCAGCACTTCGCGTCGGGCGGGCCCTGTGACTCGTAAGCCAAGCCAACAGTTCTTTAGTCTTTGATTTTTCAAAATCTATAATTGTGCCATCAACTAATTGAACATCGACTGGTCCAAGAGTTCGCACCATTACATTCCAACTTTGGTCCCTGCCGTGAGATCGTTGCAGATGTGATGTGACCGTTTCGGATTCTGGCAACAAAGCACGATCAACGTCTATTAATAGTTCAGTAATTGCGGTCGCTTCATTGATTAGTAATCCAAATGGTGTAATCACAAGATTGTTTGCCAATAATCGCCACGAACTAGTAGTTGCTTGCAAAACTGCGGTCGCCACGCTTGTAGCCGAACTACAGACAATTGCACAGTTACCGCCCTGTAAGTCATCGAGTTCTACATTGCTGATTTGAGAATCACTAAATAGAACACAATGCTTAGGGCTATCTTTGGCGATCTGAATTGCTTCTTGGATCGTTGAAACAATTTCAACTTGAGTAAACACCAGGTTTGTTAGATCGCCAGCATCTTGTTTTCGCAACAATATCGGTTTAATTGGTGAGCTATTAGCAAACAGTGTCGCGGCTATCAGCGCACGAAATACTGCAGATGATTGAAGATGATCATCAGCACAAATATTGATTACAGATTGTTTACCAATATCTACGAAAACAAGTTTTGAACTACTGACACCCAAGGGCACAAAAATTGGGCTTACAGAATTTGCTTGCAAATATATTGACTCGAGTAGAGGTGATTTGACATCAAGAGTTGCGCGGAGCGCCACTTCGGTTCGCACAGCTGTTGCTGACGGATGACTGAGCCTTGAATTGATTTGAAGTTGGCGAAGTTGACCTCCACGGCGTTTGCCGATCTCAAAAATCAAACCTGCCACCACTACGGCACATGACAACGTAGAAATCAAATCTTGAGTAGGTTGCGGTGTTGGCACTGATTCTTGGTGTGCATCTAAGTCAGCAACGACCTCAATTGTTGTCGCCCGCGCAACTTGACCCCGCGAAATAAAAAAAATACTTGCTAGCCCGAGAACAGTTATGAACAACCAACTTTTTGGCACAAACGAATCACGGTGTGAGAACCGAAATGCAAAATATCTGATTAAATCAAACAATCCGCGGCTTAGAACCCAAACTAAGACTACCGACAAAATGAACAGCAAAATGGCTATGCCTAGTTGTTGCTGCGACAAATTGAATAAGTTGCGAATACTTAAGGAGTTAGTGATGCTCATTGGTCGCGCGGTTCTACTCGCCGAGTAACGCTGATCAAATGATCTCTCGCCCCAAACAACTTCAATATTGACATCTCGATAGTTTGCGAAACTGTCACAGATACAGAATTTGTGCTCGTTGAAATGTCTCCAGTTAGATTATTGTCGTTGAGATATCGCAACGCTGAACGATGCGCCGCTTGTTGATCAATTTTTGGAGAACCAGTACGCAACGATGTCAGTTCTTGCGCCGCTAAGCGAGCGGCGTTTTCGGCATGATCCGCCAAAGTTAATCGAGCGGCAACTAATCGCCCACCGTCGACGCCCAACCCAGCACAAACAATAAAGGTCATCAACAGACCAACTACGAATGCTGTGACAACGCCATCTTGAGAGTCTTTGAGTTTCTTAAAATCAACAAAGTTATCGGCCCTCATGTATCTACTCGCCATCTATCTATCACTTCAACAGACGATGCGCTCACAACTCGAGGACGGGTGCCAAGGAGCGACAAGTCCTGACTTTTGATTTCACAACTTACTTTTACTAATACTGCATAGTCTTGGCCCTGGCTTATGACGGTCGTTTCAATATTTGTTTTTGTACAGGATGTGCCACTTATTTTTAATGCACGCTCGGCTATTTGGATTGCTGTCGACTGTATTTGTGAGCGGCTACCTTTTGACGCAGCTCTGGCAGCTTGATCTGCGGCATTTCTAACTTGGATTAGCGCCTCAGAAGCACGTCCTGCATAAATACCAAATAACACCAAAATCATGAGCAACGGCGTGAGTAAAACCAGTTCAACAGTTACTGAACCTCGTTGCGAAATCATCGTTCGTCTTCTGGGACAAAGTCTTCTAATGGTTCTTCACTTCCGCGTTCAACTGACGATGGGAAAAACATCGCCACATTTGGCACTGCGACACGCACTCGCATCACAACAAAGCCATCATTGACCGTAAGAGAAGGTGTACCAACCAGTTGAGCGCCAAGTTCAGCCGCAGTACGCGTCGCTGAGTCAATTGCTGAAACTATTTCTCCGTCTGCAGATGCAGCAATCGACGCACCTTTAGCGGCTGAAAGAGTTGCGATATGCGCAGAATGCATAAACAACATGGCTTGAACTGCAATAAGTAGCAAAGTCAGCACGATTGGTACGGCAATGACAACCTCTAAAACGGTGTCACCCCGATCAATCGTGCTGCTTGTTGTGGTCATCACAATAATTTCGCTGGCTGAGATAATTTCTTATCTAGCCGAGGTTCAGTGAATTTGCCTTGTTGGTTACACGACTGGTGATCGTTGCCCCAACTGCAATCGCAAGAGCAATTAGTGCTGCAGCCATGACGACTGTTGTCGCACTGACTTCACCCCGCTCGCTATCACTTTGCACTGAAGCCGTGAACCGCACCCAGTAGTACTGCCAAACATTTCTCATTGATGACATATTTCCCCCATTTCGTTTTGTATGTTGATATTTTTTCTAACTAACTAACCCATTAATAAGCTCTTTTATAAATTGTGTAAAAAATTGCATGAAATGGCTTACTAAAAACTGCCAAGAACTAAATGAACTGCCGGATAACCGATCAACGCGATGAATGCAATGAATAACAACACCATCGGAATTCCCATCCGCTCGGTCGCGGCTTGGGCTTGTGCTTCGATTTCGCCCATATGTCGATTGCGCAACGAGTCAGCTCGCGCTGAAAGAGAAAGACGAATACGCGCACCGTGTTCACCGGCGAGTTGCACGCTTCCTGCAACCTCGGCAAGTTCTGGAATATTGTACGCATCACCAAGATTGCCCAGTTCGACCCATGGTGACCTTCGTGCGCTTCGCGCTCTTGTCAAGGCATCACGAATCTCAGCAAATGACCAGCCGTCTCCTGCATCAGCGGCCGCAATCAAAGCTGTTTCGGTTCCCGCTCCACCTGCAAGCAACACATTAGTGAGATCTAAGTAACTTGAAAATGCGTGTAGAAAATCTTGGCGCCGACGAGTTGCTTGCACTCTCACCCGACTATCTGGAAGAAAGAAACCCATTACTCCGGCACTCACCAAAATTACAACGCCAATCAATTTTGAGATACTGACACCGGTTAGATAGAAAAACATGTTGAATCCAAAACCTGCCAGAACACCAACAAATAACGACGTGAGCTTTTTCACTACCATCTCAGAAGCTTGATGACCGACAACTGCCAAATCTGCACGGTGTCTTTCTTGAGACCGGCGAACCAACCACACCATCCCTTGTTCAAATTGTTCGTGCACGAGCTTCGCTTTACTTGACAACACGCCTGGGCGGATGACGAAGAAAAGCCCAAGACCACAAATAACGCCACAAACCGTGATGGCAATCACGCGTTAATTATTTCTCGACGGCGGATGAATCTTTGCGGAGTGACGATTCGTGAGAACTGATCCAGCATGATCAGTGCAACCCCGAAAACAATAAAGATGCAACTCAGCATTACTTGTCCTTCGAGTGACGAGTAAACACTTAAATAATCGCGATTGAATATAACCAGCAACGCAACAAAGCCGATAACAACAAATGAAATGATGCGCACTGAACTTCGGGTTCTCGCTCGCCCAACCCAAATGCGGGTTCTCATCCGGCCTTCTTCACGGGCGCATTGCGCAAGGTGACCTAGAAGCTGAGCGATATCGCGAGCTTGATATTTTGTTGCTGTGATCAAAGCAGCGGAAACAAAATCGGCGAT
The DNA here is from genome assembly GCA_037142305.1 of Actinomycetota bacterium. Taxonomy (GTDB): domain Bacteria; phylum Actinomycetota; class Acidimicrobiia; order Acidimicrobiales; family Ilumatobacteraceae; genus BACL27. The sequence goes on along the minus strand of JBAXAW010000011.1, from coordinate 10,978 downwards.
CGGGTGGTCAACTTCGTCAGCAAAGCGCCGCAAACCGTCGCTAAGTTTGCCGTACTGAATTTGTGCGCTTAGTCGCCGAACCGCGACCGAAATAGCAAGCGGCGCATGATTAGAAGTTGCGACAATCGCTTGTTCTAACCCGTGTGCACCCGCCAAAGTATCTCGGAGTTGTTCTGTCCAAGTCGCAATTGCGTCAGCCAACCCGCGCTCGTCGCGACGTAGACGCTGTTTAGATTTGAGTGCCGGCACCGCGATGAATACCAAGCCCAGAACTACTGCAACCAAAAGCCAGCGAGTAATCAGAAAAATTACAACGCTGAATATTGGGGCGATAATAACGTTTATTGAGCGACTTAAGTTTGCTTTCTGGCTAGCAACTTTTGTTTTTGTCTTTACCTTTCCATCACGTATCGCGAGAAACACAACAAACACGCCAATGCCAGTGGCAGCGCCACAAAGAATGCACACGAAGAATATGATCATGGCAAACACGACTCTTCGTCGTAGCCGAATGTTGAAAGCAATTCGCGTGTTGCTTCGCGTAAGGGGAAAGTTCGTAAAAGTTCACCCTGCGAATTCAATGCGAATATCTCATTTGAAATTATATTTGCGCCGTCGCAATCAACGACTTCACGAACTGAAGCCACTCTGCGATTGTTGCCCGTGCTACTTATGTAGATAACAAAATGAAGAGCACTTGAGAGTAACAAATTAACTGTGTCAATTGGCAAGCCAGTCGAAGCCATTGACACATATGCCGCAAGTTTTGGAAACACTGAACGAGTTGAGTCTGCGTGCATCGTGCACATTGAACCGTTATTGCCCTGGCTCATCGCCATCAACATCGGAAATGCTTCGGCTCCTCGAACTTCACCGACAATTACTCGGTCAGGATCCATTCGTAGTGCCATTCGCGTTAAATCAGCAAGTGTTATTTCTCCTTGGCCTTCAACATTTGCTGGTCGCGATTGCAATGAGTCGTGGTCTGGATGCAGGTGTTCGAAGTGATCTAGCCCTAGTTCGTAAGCATCTTCAATTGTCACAAGCCGTTCAAAGACTGGAATTTCATTAATTAGAGCACGCAACAAAGTTGTTTTGCCCGAGCCAGTGCCACCAGCGATGACTATATTTCGTCGTGCACGCACAGCAGCCGCGAGGAAATCTTGTAGTTCAGGTGTCAACAATCCTCGAAGTTGTAATTCTTTGAGACTCGAAATTTCAAAGCGGTGGCGGCGAATGACGAGACTTGGTCGCAACGAAACATCCATGGTTGCAAACAAACGCGAACCATCTGGTAGTTGCATATTGAGTTCTGGAGTGCCGGCATCAAAACGTCGCTCTTGACGAGATAGCCGAGTTGCTGCGCGGCGCACAAGTTCAATTAGTTCGTCGTCAGTTTCAACAATTGGCTCACGCATCTCACGCTCTCCATTGCGGAGTTTGACCCAAACTACTGAATTTCCACGAACATGAATATCACTTATTTCATCGTCCTCAAGTAACGGTTGCAGTCGACCGAGACCGAGAACTTGTGCGATCGCAGCGGAAGTAATTTCAACTTCATCAAACACGCTCAACACTGATCGACCTTCTGAACGCCGTGCCGCAGATAAACGCAGTAACTCAGCGTGCACTGCAGTACGCGCAAAATTATGTTCTTCATCATTCGTCGGATCAGCCATATTGCGAGCCCGTCGGTCAAGGCGCTCGTCGGCAAGGACGTCACCAAGTCTCGACGCCAAAGCATTTACTAACTGTCTATCTATTGATGATTTCTGTGGATGATCAAGAATTGTCATGGCTTAGCGCCGCTGCCGAGTGGAGAAGAAGCACCAGCAACTCGCACTAGATAAATTTCGCCAGCACGAGCGATTGCCATTGAAAGATCTAATGAACTACGAAATGTCACCAGAGCAACATCATTATTATCACTCGTCTGTGTTATCGAATAAATAATTACTTCATCAGCAAACATTGATGGTTCGGTTGATTCACTGATTGCCAAGTCGGGAACGGTGACGACACGAACGCTGTCACCAACGGCGAGGTCTACTGGAAACTTGCCGATATCGATAGCTGAGCTAGTCAAGGCTTCGCCAGGGAGCAATCCGACAGTTGGGCTAAGCATTGCAGTTGTTATGGGTGATGACGCATTTAAGTTGATCAACATCGTTTGGCCAATAAGTGACTTGGCATTCGCACCCATGACAAATGAAGTCGCGAACGAAGAAGGAACTTCTAATGCAACTAAATCTTGCGCGGTAATCTGCACTCCTCGTTCAAGATTGTGAGCACTACCAACGACGACGACCATTGAATCACCCGAACGAGATAACAAAATTGCACCTAGAGCACCACCACACATCAACACGACACCTATCGCAAGTTCGGGAATACGCCAGCGACGGCGTGTCGAAACTTTCTGATCGACTGAGTCGGCCCGATCTTGTATTGCGCGAGCACGCGTTCTTGTGAGGTTCTCGACAACTGCACTTTCTGCCATGAACACGCCTTTCTAAGTTTTCAGTGAAATCCGAAACTCTAGAGATTATGTGTAACTCTGTTCAGTGAAGTGGAGTCAGAAACAATATGTATAACTGTGCGCAAAAAAATAATTATTATACTTAATTTTCAAGTTACAACCGAGAAGTTGTAATTACAGCAGTGAAGCGCGAGGCACTAAGGGTATGACTTAATCTTATTTAGCGTACGGCTAAGTTTGGAGAACACAAACTGACAGGAACACGATGTCGACTGAAAATTACGAACAGATCGAGTTTGTTTCTGAGGGTGCTGTTTTGCGTGGGCGGCTATATCGACCCACAGCTGTTGCTGGCGACAAAACTGCCGATGTGCCGGTATTGATCATGGCGCATGGGTTTTCAGTATTGGCGGCGTATTTGGATGACTACGCGACTGACTTTGCGCAAGCTGGTTTTGCCGTATTGCTGTTTGACCACCGCAATTTTGGTGAAAGCGACGGCACCCCACGATATGGGTTTGACAATTTATTGCAGATTCGTGGTTATCGCGATGCAATAAATTTTGTAACAACACAGCCGGGCATTGATAAACAGAAAATTACCGTGTTTGGCGAAAGTGCGACTTCTCTCGTAGCGCAATTTATTGCTGTGTTTGATGACCGCGTACGAGCAGTGATTGCATACACACCTGTATGTGGCAATAGCGCCACGAAATTTGACATTTCAGACGATAAGTTCGCCTGGCTTCGAGCGAACTGGTCGGATCTAGATTTATCAACCGTGCCAGCCCGAGAATTAGCGGTGCGAATGTGCCGACTGCATGAAGGCGAAGGGCCAGTAATTGTTGAGGGAGATGCTGCAGTTAGTTACACGACTCGGATGCGAAAGAAATACCAAGGTGACTGGTCGAATCAAGTTTTTATTTTGCAACGCAAACTTGAAGCACAATTCAATGAAGCAAGACTGCCCGCAAAATATCTGAAGGTGCCGACACTATTTGTGATTGCCACAGACGACCAACAGCCAGTCTGCGAGTTATCAACTAATCGTCAATGTTTTGATTTGATCAGTGCACCCAAACAGTTGACTGAAATCACTGGCGGCCATTTCGGGCTGGCGTATCGCGACACAGAGCCTTATCGTCAAACAATGGGTGCCACGATTAAGTTTTTGCAGAGTGTTTTTGGGTCGTAATTAGCGCGAAATAGTTATCCGCAATGCGAATCGGTTAACTATCGCAAAAATAATATTAACGAAAGCACTGATAACTAGTGCATCGCCGACACCAACAGCCGATGTTGTGGCACCCCAAACGAAAGTACCGATCGCGATACCCAACCACACCATCAACATCGCCAACGATGAGCCTCGACCACGCAACTCATTTGGTAATTGCACCATGAACGCAGAAAAAATTGTATTTAGCATCGCCATCGTGCAAGCACCACACACGAGAAGTGCGAAAAATGCTACAAACATATTTGTAGTGCTAGCCAAAACTGCAGTACTTGCAGACCAGATGCCAGCAGAAAACATTGTGATCGACTCAATGTCGTACTTGGCACGAATCCGTGGCAACACCCAAACGACTGTGACAGAACCAATCCCCAGTGCCCCAGATAGTAAGCCATAACCACTAGACGCCACACCCAAACTTTGCTTGGCAACGATTGGCAAAACTGACGTCAGCACAGATGTGACACCGAGCATGATTGCAAGTTGTAACGCCAAATTGCGCAACAACTTTGTGCCGACAACATGTTTGACGCCATTTTTTATAACTTCGTTAATCGCCACACGATCAATCACATTTTTGTTAATTGACTTGTTGGTTTGCATTACAACTACGATGCCGACGAATGAAATTGCGTTGAGTGCGAACACAGCACCAGGGTTAATCGCCGCAATGATTGCACCAGCAAATGCCGGCCCAATTGATTGAGCAATGTTGCGTGACACGGCATCAAGACCAATTGCTTGTGGAAGTTTTGACGCGTCAACTAGCTCGGGGGTGATCGCCATAAATGCTGGCGCGCAAAGTGTGAGCGCTACCGATTCAAAAAACGTGCCAAGAATCAAAAGCTCGGCAGTCAGACCACCCGACCACTGCAACAGCGCTAGGGCTGCAGCGATCACCAGAGCCAACAGCGAAGCAACTGAAATCAATCGCCGACGATCTACCATGTCGGCGAATGCTCCTGCATAAAGCGCGAGCAGAAAACCCGGCACTGCCCACGCAGTTTGCACAAGACCAACAAGTGTTGGTGAATCTGAAAGCGTTGTCATTGTCCATGCGGCGGCAGCGATATGCATAAAGGTGCCAATATTTGAAACCAGACCCGCAATCCACAATGCCCGAAAGATGCGAATTCTTAGAGGTGACCATGGACCATGCACACGACAAGATTACAAAACTACGTAGATCGCAAGCATTCGTGGCGATTGAGTGAATGTGATCAAGGTAGAATTTTCAACAGGAACGAACAATTGATGACTATTTTGACTCAACCCAGTGTTCTGCCATCAGCAAATGATGCTTGCTGGTGTGGCAGTGGACGAAAATACAAACGCTGTCATAAACCACTCGAAGGTCGCGTGCAACCTGGTGAAGTAAGCCCGCGTCGTAACGTGCCAGCCAGCATCGCCCGCCCTCCCTATGCCGATACTGGTGAAGTCATTCGATGGAACGAGCCGGCAATCAAATCGCCAGAGATAATTGCACGAATGCGTCATGCTGGAGCAGTTGCCGCTGAAGTTTTGCGTCTGGCTGGTGAGGCTGTAAAACCCGGCATGACCACCGACGAAATTGATGTTTATGTTCACGACCTTTGCATTGAGCGAAATTCGTATCCCAGCCCGCTCAATTACATGGGATATCCAAAAAGTGTTTGTACTTCTGTTAACGAAGTGATCTGTCACGGAATACCTGACTCGCGCAAACTTGAAGAAGGTGACATCGTAAATCTTGATGTGACTTGCTATATCGGCGGCGTGCACGGAGACACCAATGCGACGTTCGCAGTTGGCGAAATTGATGCCCAAAATCGGGCGTTGATTGATGCAACCGAAGAATGCATCTGGCGCGGCATCGAAGCAGTGAAACCCGGACGTCCGTTAAGTGATATTGGTCGAGCAATTGAAGATCGCGCGAACTTGAGCAAACTTGGAGTCGTGAGAGCATTTGTTGGTCACGGCATTGGCGAACAATTTCATACTGATATTCAAGTTCTGCATTATTACGATTCACGAAATTCAGTTGTGATGCGACCAGGGATGACATTTACGATCGAGCCGATGATCACACTCGGTACTTGGCAACACAAAATGTGGGATGACGACTGGACGGCAGTAACTGCCGACGGCACGCGCACTGCGCAATTTGAACATATGGTTTTAGTTACCGAGACTGGCGTAGATGTTTTAACAGGCGGCCCAGGCGCTGTGTCTAGCAAATCACCATTTACTAAGTAACTCGTCTGATATCTAATTAGTTGAGTACGAGATGTAGCGTTTGGCAAGCGCAAAATCGAGGGGCAAGATGACATTTGCAAATATCAACGGTCAAGAAATTTTTTATCAAGACTCGGGTGGCAATGGGCCGATCGTTATTTTGGCGCACGGCTTCTTGATGGATCAAACAATGTTTGACGCTCAAGTGGCTGCGTTGTCGCCGGAGTTTCGCGTGATCACTTGGGATGAACGTGGTTGTGGACAGACCAAATGGGATGGAAAAGATTTCTCATATTGGGATTCTGCCGATGACTGTCTCGGATTAATGGATCACCTCGGAATCGACAAATGTGTGATCGGCGGAATGTCGCAAGGTGGATTTCTCACGATGCGTGCGGCGCTAAAAGCACCTGAACGTGTGGCTGCACTGATACTTATAGATACCGCTGCAGATAACGACAACGAAGAAACTTTGGCCGGGTATCGGATGATGGTTGACACATGGGTGCAACACGGTCCAGTTCCAGATTTAACGGGAGTAATTGCGAACATAATTATTGCTGAGCCAACAGAAAATGCTAAGTCGATTGCTAAGTGGCAGAGTTTTACGATCGACGCCGTGAAGGCCACGGCGAAATGTTTACTTGAGCGTGATGACATCACAGATCGACTTGGCGAGATTAAATGCCCAGCGATCATCTTGCATGGCACAGCCGATACGGCGATTTCAATGGAGCGAGCCGAAGCATTGCGGGCTGGGCTAGTCGGCGCAGGCAAGATCATCCCGATTGAAGGCGCCGCGCATGCGTCAAATCTGACGCACGCACAGTTGGTTAATCCGCCATTGCTTGAGTTTCTACGTCGCGTGGCGAAATAGATTTGTCTGCCGAGCGACAAAATAGATTTTGCTAAATGATTGCTGATAACGACGTCGACAGATATTTGCGGTTTGACCGCGAACAATGGTCAATGTTGCGCGCGCAAACACCGCTCACACTAAGCGAAAAAGAACTTGAGGCGTTGCGAGGTATCAACGATCGAATTGATCTAGACGAGGTGGCGACTATTTATTTACCCCTCACACGTTTGTTAAATCTTTATGTTGCCGCGACGCAAAACTTGCATCGGGTTTCAGCGACGTTTCTTGGCACGATGGCACCAAAAATGCCATATGTGATTGGCATTGCCGGCAGTGTGGCGGTTGGCAAGAGCACTTCGGCTCGAATTCTGCAGTCATTATTAATGCGTTGGCCCGAACACTCTCGAGTCGAACTAGTTACCACAGACGGATTTCTTTATCCGAATGCAGTGCTTGAAGAACGCGGGCTGATGAATCGCAAGGGGTTTCCCGAGAGTTACGACACAAAACGACTTTTGCAGTTTGTTCGTGATGTCAAGGCCGGGACCGCAGAAGTTTCAGCCCCCGTGTATAACCACGTTGTCTATGACGTGATGCCTAGTCACGAAGAGGTCGTGCATCAACCAGATATTTTGATTATTGAAGGATTAAATGTCTTGCAAGTTGGTTCTGGCAATACAGAATTCGTTTCAGATTATTTTGACTTTTCGATTTATATAGATGCACTTGAAAAAGATATTGAGAGTTGGTTTATTGAACGCTTTCAAACTTTAAGAAAAACAGTTTTTCAAGACCCAAATAGTTTCTTTAAACACTTTGCTGATTTGACGCAAGACCAAGCCGTCGCGCTGGCACATGAAATTTGGTCTGACATTAACGGCAAAAACCTGAAAGAGAATATTCAACCAACTCGAGCCCGCGCATCACTGGTGATTCAAAAAGGAGCAGACCACAAAGTAAACGCAGTGCACCTGCGAAAACTCTAGGGCAGGTTACCGAGTTAGGCTTCACTGCGAACAAAACAAGAATGAGAAGAAATGACGAGAAATGACGAGAAATGACAAGGCATAATTTTGGATTCTAAAAAAACTGATTCACATTATTACGAAGAACTTTTTGAAAAGACTGCGAACCAGTCGGCTGAAACTTTAGGTTCGCATTACAACTATTCATGGAAAACTGACCCACGCAGAATGTTGTTCGCATTTTCGCGATACAAGTTCGTCGCAAAAATGTTTGAAGGTTTTGATCGGGTTTTAGAAGTTGGTTGCGGGGATGCTTCAGCAACAAGACTCGTTCAGCAAACTGTAAAAAAAGTCGTAGTCACGGACTTTGATCAAGTATTTATTGACGATATTGAACGTCGTCAACAACCTGAGTGGCACCTAGATGCGAGAGTTCACGACATGGTCGCAGCACCACTTCAAGAAAATTTTGACGGAATTTTTAGCCTTGATGTTTTAGAACATATTGAGAATACGAATGAGGATATGTTTTTGAAAAACATTTGCATCTCGTTAGACGAGCACGGCACGTTCATTGTTGGCATGCCATCTCTTGAATCTCAGGCATACGCATCAGAGGCGAGCAAATTTGGCCATGTCAACTGCAAATCAGGGCCGGAATTACGTGATCTTTTAAAGAAACACTTTCACAGTGTTTTCATGTTCTCGATGAACGACGAAGTTATTCACACCGGGTTTTTTCCGATGGCACACTACTTGATAGCGGTTTGCTGCGATAAAAAATAGTTAGCGGTGCAGTGAGTTGAGATAGTTATAGACAGTGATTCGTGAGACGCCCATTGCGTCAGCGACGTCTTCAACTGCGCGACGCAACGTAAACGCTCCTCGCTCGTCAAGTAAGCGAATCGCCCGCTGCTTAGCAGTACGCGACAAATCCGAAAGTTTCGTGCCGAGTTCACGCTCGACCGATTCAATCATCCGGTCTAGCGCACCATGTAGTGCAGGCAATCGCACTGCCGCAACAATAACCCCATCAACTTCGAGCGTTACATCGCCGTTCTTGATGTGATCGACATCAATCAATTCTCCCCCGATCGCTGAAATTAACGGTTCAATCGTTGTTAACAACGAATCTCTTTTATGGTTCTTCATCGTTCAACTATTATTCAAAACGCGAAACTGCAATATTGACAAACGTTGCGCCGTTTTCATAGGCAATACGCAATAAATCGCCAACAACAATTGGCAAAGTTTCATCGTCAACGCTAAACAGCGAACCGAAAGGTCCAAAATCTACAGCGATGCCATGAGCCTCAACAGCTGCAACCGCCTTAGTGACGTGCTTTCCTGGGTCTCCCTCAACGAATGGCTCAATCGTGAACTCAACTGTCAACATATGCCGTTCAATATACACAAGCATTCTGAGTTGAGAATTGACAGCGAATTGAGAGCCGTATGTACGATTGAGCATGGCAAAATCGGCTTCAAATACTCCAGTAACGGCTGCACAAGAACGGCACGGCGCAGCCGCGGGTCTTAAAGATCAAGTTGGTGGATTAATGGATTCGACAATTGCATTACGTCGCAATCTGCATAAGTGGCCAGAGATTGGCAACACATTGCCTAAAACTCGTGAGCAAGTTCTCAGCGCACTTGAGGGTCTCCCTCTTGATATCACTTTGCATCAAACAACTAGTGGCATCGCCGCAATGTTGACTGGCGACAAGCCAGGCCCAACTGTGATGTTGCGTGGCGATATGGATGCTCTACCGATGCCCGAAGATACCGATCTTGATTTCGCATCAAAAACAAAAAATTGCATGCATGCGTGTGGTCATGACACCCACACGTCAATGTTGGTCAGCACTGCAAAGTTGCTCAGTGAACGGCGCAGTGAAATACCTGGTCGGGTGTTGTTTATGTTTCAACCGGGCGAAGAAGGCCACCATGGCGCGAAATTTATGTTGGATGAAGGCCTACTTAACGTTTCAAAATTAAAAAACGGTACTGATTCACCGATCACGGCAGCCTACGCGTTACATATCGTTTCTTCGATGCCCGCGGGTATGGTCGGCACTCGAAGCGGCCCGGTGATGGCTTCTAGCGATGTTCTTTCAATAACGATCACCGGCAAGGGCGGTCACGCTTCTGAGCCGTTTAGAACTCTTGATCCGATACCGGTGGCATGCGAAATTGTGCAAGCCTTACAAATGATGATTACTCGGCGCATCGAAACTTTTGATCCAGCCGTTGTGACTATTACAAAATTGATTGCCGGAACAACGACCAATGTGATCCCAGAGACTGCTCAAATTGAAGGGACGATTCGTGCGGTAAGTGAAAAGACTCGCAAAAAAGTTCACGATTCAATTCGCCGAGTCGCTGAAGGCATCGCCGCTGCGCATGAAATGCAAGCGGCAGTTGAGATAAGAACTGGATACCCAGTAACTGTCAATGACAAACCAAGCGTAGATTTCGCGCTTGATGTTGCTGAGTCACTTCTTGGCGAAGGCAAAGCAATGCATTTGCCATCGCCAGCGATGGGTGCCGAAGACTTCAGTTATGTCTTGAATCAAATCCCTGGTGCGATGGTGTTTATTGGTGGCACACCTCAAGGTGTGAACCCAGCAACAGCGGCGCCTAATCATTCAAATCGCGTGATGTTTGACGAAACAGCAATGGCTCACGGCATCGCACTTTATTCGTCGCTTGCTTTGCGCACTCTCGGCGTATCGCTGAACTAATTGTGACACGCCCACTACAGGGTGTCCGTGTTCTCGACTTCACTCGAGTCTTATCAGGGCCTCATGCGACACGAATGTTGTGCGATCTTGGTGCCGATGTAATCAAAGTTGAACAACCCAGTGGAGATTTGACTCGGTTTTCGAGTCCACGCATCAACTCAAACGCAACATATTTCATCCAACAAAATGTTGGTAAACGAAATATCTCACTCGATCTAACAAAACAAGAAGCAGTTGATTTGATCACACAACTAGTTGACAAGTGCGATGTCGTAATTGAAAACTTTCGACCTGGCGTGATGAAACGAATGAAACTTGACCAAGCCACACTTCGCGCGAAAAACAATAAATTGATTTACGCGTCAATAACTGGATACGGCAATACTGGCCCTTGGGTTGATCGACGAGCTTATGCGCCAGTGGTGAACGCCGAGATGGGTTTAACAAAGCGCCAGGGTGATGCGCGCGGCGGAGAGT
>JBAXAW010000010.1:0-25683 GCA_037142305.1 Actinomycetota bacterium | reverse complement strand
CGGTGTTTGATATTGACGGCCTGCGCTCGTGAGTCAACAGAATCTCCCCCGCGCAACAACCAGGTTTTCAGGCGAGATAAAAAAGGTCATAACAGATTCAAAACCCGAAAAACTTTTGGCATCAAAAGCACCAATAGATGCGCCAAATATTTTATTGATCATGCTCGACGATGTTGGTTTCGGATCATTCGGTAATTTCGGAGGACCAGTTATGACACCGGGTCTTGACAAAATCGCCAAGCAAGGTTTGCGTTATAACCAGTTTCATACGACCGCACTTTGCTCGCCGACCCGCGCCGCACTCTTAACGGGTCGCAATCATCACACAGTGCACATGGGCGGCATCACCGAAATTGCAAACTCGTTTCCAGGTTATGACAGCGCAATCCCCCCCGAGTCAGCGACTGTTGCACAAGTTCTTCGGATGTCTGGCTACAGCACGGCGTGCTTTGGTAAATGGCACTTGACACCTTCATGGGAGCAAAGCCCAGCAGGGCCGTTTGATCGATGGCCAACAGGATTGGGTTTCGATCGCTTCTACGGAATCATGGGCGCTGAATCTTCTCAATACGAGCCGCCTGTTTACGATCAGACAACACCAATCTCACCGCATGTCGGCAACCCCGATTATCACCTCACTGAAGATCTCGCCGATCAAACAATCACTTGGATGCAACGCCAGAAGGCCTCGTCGCCCAACAAACCTTTCTTCTGTTATTTTTCAACCCCTGCTGTCCATGCACCGCATCATGTGCCACGCGAGTGGATTGACAAATACAAAGGCAAGTTTGATAGCGGTTGGGACGCACTTCGCCAAGAGATCTATGAGCGCCAGTTGAAACTCGGCGTCATTCCACCAGAAACTGCGTTGACGAAACGCCCCGAGCAAATACCTGCATGGGCCGACTACCCCGAGCGTTATCGACCAATCGCGAGCCGACTAATGGAGGTCTTTGCAGGCTTTCTTGCGCACACTGATGCTCAAATCAAGCGCGTAATCGACGCACTCGACAATCTTGAAATCGCCGACAACACGCTTGTTATCTACATAACTGGTGACAACGGAGCTTCAGCAGAGGGTACGATTCACGGTGCATGGAGCGCACCATCGTTTCAAAATGGCGTTCCCGAAGATCCAGAATGGTTACTCGAACACATCGATGACTTCGGCACGGCAAAGTGCGAAAATCATTTCAATGTTGGTTGGGCTTGGGCGCTTGACTCGCCATTTCAGTGGATGAAACAAGTTGCGTCACACTTCGGCGGCACTCGCAATGCAATTGCAATTTCTTGGCCAAAAAAAATAAAAGATTCTGGATCATTGCGAACACAGTTTCATCACGTAATTGATATCGCACCAACTATTTATGAAGTCGCAGGCATCACTCCACCAACACATGTCAACGGCATCGAGCAGATGCCAATTCATGGCACATCAATGCAATACTCATTCGATAGTGCAACCAAGCCGAGCACACACACGAGCCAATATTTTGAGATTCTCGGCAATCGCGCCTTGTATCACGATGGCTGGATTGCTTCGTGCTTTCACGGTCGCCTACCGTGGATTCGCCTACAGGGTTTCGAATTCGACGGCCCACAAGAACGCTGGGAGTTGTACAACGTTGCAGAAGATTTTTCGCAAGCCGTAGATCTTGCAGAATCACACCCCGAAAAACTCGCCGAACTTCAAGAATTATTTGATCAGCATGCCAAAAAATACGGGATCTACCCATTGCGCGACCCAGGGTCACCGCGTCATGGAGATTTTGCTGTGCCGCACTCTCTAGATGGAATTTCTAAAATGCGATACACAAGTGCTCACACTCGAATGCCCGAAAGTTCGGTAATCAATATCAAGAACTGCTCATTTCGAATCACTGCCGATGTCTTACTTAAGAGCGACGATGCTCAAGGGGTAATCGTTTGCCAAGGCGGCAATATGGCGGGCTGGTCGCTTTACTTAGACAAAGAATCAAAACCAGTGTTTCATTACAACTGGTTTGGCCACGAACATACGTCATTCGCTAGCAGCGAAGCACTAGCGAAAGGTTCGCAAAAGATTGAAGTGAGTTTTGCTTACGACGGTGGGTTTGGTGCTGGAGGAAATATTTTACTTGTCGTCAACGAATCAGAAGTGGCTTCTGGTCGGATTGAAAAAACCGTACCACTCGTTTATTCGATGAGTGGTGAAACTTTCGATGTTGGTCTTGATACTGGTTCGGCGGTTGGTCCGTATCCTCATGGGTTTAATTTCACTGATGAGATTGTCGGCGTGACTATAGAGAGACTTGACGAACCACCGCCACAAATTCTTCAGAAAATGCGCGAAGGAGAATTTCGCGCCAGCCTAAGCACGCAATAAATTTCAAAGGCTAGAAGACCCAAGTCTTTTGCGAACCGCATCACGAACTTGAGCATCGAAACTTTGCACGTGAGTTTCAGAAAGTCTGTACGCAAGATCAGAGTCACCAGATTCAAGCGCATGCAAAATTTCAACATGTTCATCTAATGCATGCCCCATGTCTGCCACATCAGAAAGATAGATATGCCAAAGCCGATCACTCTGCGCATATAAAACGTCAAGCGTGTCTGTTAAAAAACGATTACCAGCGGCGGCCCAGACAATCTCGTGGCACTGGGCGTCAAAATGTATTTGATCTTGAGCGGTAATTTTTGGCTTTGCGGCTGAGTCGAGAACTTCCCGCATTTGTTGCCAATGTTCTTGTCGGCCCCGCTGGCACGCCAAGCGTGCTGCATACGGCTCTAAAATTGCACGAGTTTCGTAAAGCATAGAAAGCTCGGAGACATCAATATTTGAGACAATCATTCCTCTGCGTGGAATCACAACCAAGAATTGATCCCGAGCCAGCCTCTGCAGAGCCTCGCGAATCGGCGTTCGACCGATACCCAGTTGTTGTTGCAAGCCATCTTCGCGAATGACTGCCCCGGGCGCCAGTTCAAGACGCACAATCTTCTGACGGATCAGCCGATAAGCCTGCTCGCTAAGGGACTCTGTAGCCATTTGATTAGAGCCTACAGCGGTGATATCGTTCTGATATACCACCAAAATGGTGCATCAAAAACACAAATCACGAGGTTTAAAAATGAGCGAGTTTCCAACCAAAGCAAAGTGCGTCGTCATCGGTGCAGGAATCGTCGGCAACTGTCTAGTTGGTCATCTCGCCAAACTCGGATGGACCGACATGGTACAGATCGATAAGGGTCCACTACCCAACCCAGGTGGCTCAACTGGCCATGCTTCAAATTTTATTTTCCCGACTGATCACAACAAAGAAATGGCATTGTTAACGCTCGCCTCGCAAAAGCAATACATCGAGATGGGGATGAATAACACATGCGGTGGCATCGAAGTTGCTCGCAACCCTGAGCGCCTCGAAGAATTTAATCGTCGAATGACTTCTGCGAAATCTTGGGGTATTGACGCGAAGTTACTTTCACCAGCTGAAGTCAAAGAACTCGTGCCTTTCATTAACGAAAAAATTGTGCTTGGTGGTTTCTACACGCCGAGTGTTTCGTGTGTTGACTCTTTGCAGACCGGCACTTTGATGCGTGAAGGTGCCGTCAAATCAGGCAACTTGAATGTTTTTGCAAATACTGAAGTTCTTGATCTTGAAGTTGAGAATGGCACGATCAGAGCAGTAGTCACCAACAAGGGTCGTATCGAAGCCGAGTACGTCGTCGTTGCGTGCGGTGTGTGGAGTCCGCGAATTGCAAAGATGGCTGGTGCGAATATTCCGTTGACTCCGGCAGTTCACCAAATGGCAGACGTTGGCCCGATTGATATTTTGCAAAAGTCAAATGCCGAAGTTGCTTACCCAATCGTGCGTGACATGGATACGTTTTGTTACGAGCGTCAAACTGCAGGCTCAATGGAAGTTGGCAGTTATGCCCACCGTGCAATCTTCATGCACCCAGATGACATTCCGTCAAACGAAGCGTCGGCGCTTTCACCAACCGAGTTGCCGCTTACTCAAGATGATTTTGATCCGCAGATGGAGCAAGCAATTGAACTCATGGAGATGCTCGGCGATGCTGAAATCAAATATGCAATTAATGGTTTGCTTTCGCTGACACCAGATGCGATGCCAGTGCTTGGCGAAACCGTTGAAGTAAAAAATCTTTGGTCAGCCGCAGCCGTGTGGATTAAGGAAGGTCCTGGTATTGCACAACTCGTTGCCGAATGGATGACATATGGATATCCACATTTGTGCGACCCGCATTCATCTGACATCTCGCGTTTTTATGCGCACGAAAAAACCGAGCATCATATTTATGCACGATGTGATGAACACTTCAACAAAACATACGGCATTGTGCATCCGCGTGAACAATGGGCAACACAACGCAATATGCGTCGCAGCCCGTTCTATGCACGTGAAGAAGCCGCAGGGGCAACATTCTTTGACGCTCGCGGATGGGAGCGTCCGCAGTGGTTTGCATCAAACGAGAAGCTAGTCAAAAAGTTTGCGTCTGCTTGCGAGCCACGCGCGCACGAATGGGATGCACGTTGGTGGTCGCCAATCACAAATGCTGAGCATCTTCAGATGCGCGAATCAGTCGGCATGGTCGACCTCACTGCTTTCAACGAGTTCGACTTTACTGGCCCTGGCACGATGAAGTTTTTGCAATATATGTGCGTCAATAATGTTGATGTTGAAGTCGGGCGCTCGGTTTACACACCGTTACTTACACCGGGTGGCGGTTTTCGCGGCGACCTGACAATCATGCGTCTAGCTATGGATCATTTCAGAGTTATCACCGGCGCATTCGATGGCGGACGCGACAACTACTGGTTTAATCGTCACATGCCACAAGATGGTTCGGTCAAATTCACCGATATGAGTTCGTCACTTTGCACGATCGGCGTTTGGGGCCCGAATGCAGAAAAGACAATGGCTAAGGCAACACAAAATATTAATGCCGAAGGAAAACTTGTTCCGTTTGATGTTTCGCAAAAGAACTTTCCTTATGGGTCGGTTCGCGAAGTACTGATCGATGGTGTACCCGCAACGATGTTCCGTATTTCGTATGTCGGAGAAAATGGTTGGGAGGTCTACACAAAAATGGAGCACGGCCTACGGATGTGGGATTCGATCGCCAAGGCTGGTGAAGAGTTCGAGATAATCCCAGTTGGCATGGGCGTTTACGCCGTGACTGGTCGAATTGAAAAGGGTTACCGCTTGATGGGCGCTGAACTTGAAAGCGAATACAACCCAGTCGAGGCTGGCCTCAATCGCGCAAAAGTCAAAGCCGCAGACTTCATCGGCAAGGCCGAATACTTGAAGGCTCGCGACGAAAAACTGTGTGCGATCATGTGCACGCTCGAAATGATTGACAACACCAGCAAGTCAGGCATCAAACGCTTCCCGACGGGTGGCAACGAGCCGATCTTGACAAAGACGGGCGAGCGCATCGTCGACACAAAGGGTCGCGTATCGCGCGTAACAACTGCAGGTGCAGCACCATCACTTGGCAAATATTTGTTACTCGCCTACCTCACACCAGAACATGCAGTCGAAGGCAACGAACTTCGCGTGATGTACATGAACGAGCTATTTCCAGTGCGAGTTGCACGTGTTGGTAGTCAGGCATTGTTTGACCCAACAGACGCACGGATGAAGAGTTAGTTAAAAACTAAATACAACGATGAACATTCTTGTCTGCGTTAAGCGAGTGCCGGCACCTGGCGCGCGCATCAACATCACAAGCGATGGTCAGCAGGTTGACACTGCATTCTTGGGCTTCACTGTTAGCCCACACGAAGAGTGCGCTGTTGAACAAGCAGTTCAACTTGTAGAAAAACATGGCGGAGAAGTCACTGTGCTGACACTCGGCCCTGCCGAAGCGCAAGAACAACTTCGAACGGCAGTTAGCACTGGTGCCGCAAAAGCAGTTCTCGTACCAATGGATACAACAGATTGGGATCCGCAAAGAACGGCGCAAGCTATCGCCACAGTGATCACAGAACTCGAAACTGCAAACGGAAAATATGATCTAATTCTGTTCGGCAATGAGTCAGCAGATTCGTGTGGATATCAAGTTGGCATTCGAACGGCGTTAAAACTTGGCAGACCAATCGTTAATGGTGCCAAAGGATTAGACACCGAGAACGGCGTAGCAACTGTGCGACGTGAAAGTGATGCTGGCGTCGAGATTTATAAACTGAACACCCCGGCTTGTGTTGGCGTCAAAGAAGGCATCAACTTGCCGCGATACCCGACCATGAAGGGTCGCCTCGCATCCAAAAAAGTTGAAATTACTCAAAGCACGGCGAACGGAGATGTCGGTGGCTTGAAATTGATCACATTGCGTCGACCACCAGAGCGCGCGAGCAACACGAAGATTCTTGGCAATGGACCAGAAGCCGCGTCTGCCGTAGTTGACCTGCTCGAAGAACTAGGTGTTTTCAAATGACCGTGCTTGCAGTTGTCGAACATGATCGAGGCACGATCACTGGTGCGTCTCTGGGAGTTTTAACCGCGGCTCGCCACTTAGCTAAACAAATGGGTGCGAAATTTGAGGCCCTAACGATTGGTGCCAATGCCGATGCACTCAGTGAAGTTATTTCTAAGTATGGTGCGACGACAATTCATCAGGCGCATAACTCTGCGCTAACCGACTTCGGACCAGAAGCATGGGGTGAGTCAATTACACAAGTGGTGCGTAAAACTTCGCCTCAGATAGTTATCGGTTCGGGCACCGAGCGCGGACACGAAATAATTGCGCAAGCAGCAGCCCGACTTGACTTGCCTGCAGCGATGAACTGTTTCGAATTTGATGCAGACTTCACCGGCATACAACCGTTGAAAGTTGTACGTGCGCGTTGGGGCGGGTCGCTGATGGAAGAATCTGAAATTGATGCGCCAATCAAACTCGTCACGCTTGCAAACCATATTGTCGAACCGCAAGAAGAATTAGCGGCTACACCAGCAATTGTTTTAGTGATTGAAGTTGAGTTAGATGATTCAGTGACACAGTCTTTTGTCCAAGACCGTGTCGAGCGTGTCGCTGGTGTCACTCTTGCGACATCTCCAGTAGTTGTGAGTGGTGGCCGAGGTGTCGGTTCGGCTGAAGCATTTGCCCCACTTGAAGAACTGGCTGGACTGTTAAATGGTGTCGTCGGCTGCTCACGAGCGGTAACAAACAACGGCTGGCGCAATCACACTGACCAGGTAGGTCAAACAGGCACAAGAATCGCACCGGATATCTACATTGCTTGTGGCATTTCAGGTGCGATCCAACACTGGGTAGGCGCGATGGCGTCAAAAAACATCTTGGCTATCAATATCGACGCACAAGCGAACATTGTCACTAAGGCCGGCTATGCCGTGATCGGCGACTTGCATGTTGTGGTGCCAGCAATCTCAGCCGAGATACGCAGGCGCAAGAATCTATAACTCGTTGACTAGTTGACTTGACTCTCGACTATTTATCGACGGTCTTTCTAGTCAAAATGAGTTAATAAGGCTCTATTAAAACTAGAGTTTGAGCCGTGACTACAGAGAATCTTGAGCCAAATCGTCGGCGTGGCCGAGCCCGAACCGCAACCACTGAAGCCAAGTTGCCCGAACAGAAGCCTTTCAAACAGCCACGCATGCGTTACGCGCCGACAAAAGTGCTCAGCGATGATGAAGTTGAGTCAATACATCTCGCCAGCCTGCGAATTCTTTCTGAATACGGAATGGATTTCTTAGACCCAGATGCGCGCGAATTGTTAAAAAAAGCTGGCGCCAAAATTGAAGACCAGCGGGTGCGATTTGACCCCGAAATGGTACTTGAAACAATCAAAACATGTCCGAGTGAGTTCAAACTTCACGCACGAAACCCTAACCACACACTTAATATCGGTGGCGATTGGATGTCATTTGGCTCAGTAGCCAGCACACCGAACTTCATCGGTCTTGATGGCATTCGCCACCCTGGCACTCGTCAAGACTTTCAAGAATTGCTAAAACTAACTCAAGTTTTTAACATCATCCACTTCATTAGTGGCTACCCAGTTGAGCCGATTGATTTGCACGCATCAATTCGACACATCGAAACTACTTATGACATGTTGACTCTTACAGACAAAGCAATTCACTGTTACAGCCTTGGGCGCCAGCGCAATCAAGATGTTCTTGAGATGTCACGAATCGCCCGACAAGTCGATGACGAAACTCTCGAGCGTGAGCCATCCGTTTTCAGCATCATTAACTCTTCATCGCCACTTCGACTTGACACACCGATGTTGCAGGGCATCATGGAGTACTCATCTCGAAATCAAATAATTATCATCACTCCGTTTACTTTGGCCGGCGCGATGGCACCAATTACTTTGGCTGGAGCACTCGCTCAACAAAATGCCGAAGCGTTGGCTGGCATGACTTTCACTCAAGTTGTTCGACCTGGCGCACCAGTTGCTTACGGCGGCTTTACCAGCAATGTCGACATGCAATCAGGTGCTCCAGCATTTGGTACGCCCGAATATATGCGCACAGCAATGGCTGGCGGTCAACTCGCCCGTCGATATAGCGTGCCGTACCGATCAAGCAACGTATGCGCCTCTAATGCACTAGACGCGCAGGCCGCGTACGAAAGCGTGTTTTCACTTTGGGGAGCAATTCAAGGCGGTGTCAACTTCTTGATGCACGGCGCAGGATGGATGGAAGGCGGATTGCATTCTTCGCTTGAAAAGTTTGTGCTTGACGCCGATCTGCTTGGCATGGTGGCTGCATATCTTGAGCCGATTGTGGTTGATGAAGCAACACTGGCTCACGATGCAATAGGCGAAGTTGGCCCAGGTGGGCACTTCTTTGGTGTGCAACATACGCAAGATCGCTTTAGAGATGCGTTCTACAAGCCGATGATTTCAGACTGGCGCAATTATGAGAGTTGGCAAGAAGGTGGCAGCCCAACGGCAGTTACAAAAACTACTGAACTTGCTAAGACTTGGCTTGATGCATACACAACGCCTGCACTTGACGATGCAGTTCACGAAGAACTCAAAGAATTTGTCAAGCGCCGTGTCTCTGAAGGTGGAGTTGCAACAGATTTTTAATAAAGCTTGATCACGAGGCTCCATAATTATCCCCAGAAAACAGTCACCGAAAGGTAAGTAAATGAAATCATCCGCAAGAGTTGTCGTTATTGGTGGTGGCGTTGTCGGCGCCTCAGTGCTCTATCATCTCACCAAAGCAGGCTGGACAGATGTCGTGCTCGTCGAGCGCAAAGAACTAACCGCTGGTTCAACGTGGCACGCCGCCGGTGGCATGCACACTCTTAACGGTGACCCAAACGTTGCTCGCTTGCAGCAATACACAGTAAATCTTTACAAGGAGATCGAAAAAGAGTCAGGTCAGAACTGTGGCATTCACTTACCTGGCGGTATTCAATTGGCTGATACCCCAGAGCGTCTTGACTGGCTCAAAATGGCGCAGGCTCGTGGTCGTTATTTGGGTATGAAAATGGAAATAATCTCAGTCAAAGAAGCAAAGGTTTTGAACCCATTGCTTGAAGAAAAATATTTCGTTGGCGCACTATTTGACGAAGACGAAGGAAGCGTTGACCCTTACGGCGTGACTCATGCATACGCGATCTGCGCAAAGAATCGTGGGGCTGAGGTTTACACAAATACATGGGTCACTGGTCTAAATCATCGCGCCGATGGCACATGGGATGTAATCACCGATAAAGATCACACGATTCATGCTGAACACGTCGTCAACGCTGGTGGTCTGTGGGCTCGTGAAGTTGGCAGAATGTGCGGCCTTGAATTACCTGTCTTGGCAATGGAGCACCACTATTTGATGACCGAACCGATGGAAGAAGTAATCGAATTCAATCGCGTCAACGGCAAAGAATTACCTCACATGATCGACTTCGCTGGTGAGATTTATGCTCGCCAAGAAGGTCAAAGTATTTTGCTTGGCACATACGAACAGAACAATCGCCCGTGGTCAACCAAAGAAACACCATGGGATTTCGTATTTCAATTATTGCCACACGATCTTGAGCGCATTGCCCCAGAACTTGAGCGTGGCTTTGCTCACTTCCCTGCTGTTGGACGCGCTGGCATCAAAAAATTCGTCAATGGTCCGTTTACATTTTCCCCAGACGGCAATCCATTAGTGGGCCCGATCAAGGGCATGCCTGGCATGTGGTCGGCTTGTGCAGTTATGGCAGGCTTGTCACAGGGTGGCGGCGTAGGTCTATCTCTAGCTAATTGGATGGTGCATGGCGACCCTGGCGCCGACATCTGGGGAATGGATGTCGCGCGTTATGGCGACTTCGCAACTCTTGAGTTTACAAATGCAAAAGTTCGCGAGAACTATTCACGGCGCTTTCGCATTACCTTCCCTAACGAAGAACTAACTGCTGCACGGCCATTACACACAACGCCAATTTATGATCGACTACTTTCGCATAATGCAGTGATGGGTGCTGGCTTCGGTCTCGAACATCCTTTGTGGTTTCAAGACAAAGGTAAAGAGCCAATCGAAGATGTAACTTTCTATCGATCCAATGCATTCAATAACGTCGGCGAAGAGTCACGCGCCGTGCGCGAACGTGTTGGGTTTTCAGAGGCATCAAACTTTGCTAAATACAAAGTCAGTGGTGCTGGTTCATCAGTATGGTTGCAAGGCTTATTTACGAACGCGCTACCAAAAATTGGTCGGACGGCGTTGACTGCAATGCTCAACCCTGAAGGCAAGATCGTCGGTGAGTTTTCGGTTTCACGTATCGGCGATGAAGAATTCTTTTTATTCGGATCTCAAGCTGCCGAAGTTCATCATCCGCGCTGGTTCTTATCTCACCTGCCTGGAAACACGCAGATTCGTTTTGAAACACTCGCCTTGTCAATGGTTGGACTAACCGTTGCCGGCCCACGCTCGCGTGACGTGTTACAGAAACTTACTAGCACTTCACTGGCTACGAAAGATTTCTCGTTCATGAGCTTTCGTCGAGTCAACATCGGCAATGCACCTGTGTGGCTCTCAAGAATGACATATACGGGCGACTTGGGCTACGAAATCTGGATCGCGCCAGAATATCAGCGCTATTTGTTCGATCTAATTTGGGATGCTGGTAAAGAATTTGATATGCGACTGTTCGGGTTCAGATCGTTGATCACGATGCGCCTTGAAAAGAACTTCGGCACATGGTTCAGAGAATACCGACCGATCTACACGCCACTTGAAGCAGGTATGGAGCGTGCAATGAAGTTCGACCACGAGTTCGTTGGTCGCGCTGCAGTTGAAGCCGAAAAGAAAACTGGCCCAGCGCGCAAACTTGTAATGTTCAAAGTTGACGTAGATAAGACTCGCCCAGCCGACGTGATTGGTGATGAGCCGGTGTTTCATGACGGCAAAGTTGTGGGTTGGATCACCAGCGGAGGCTACGCGCACTACAGTGGCGTCTCGCTCGCTCTGGGTTATGTTCCTGCAGAACTTGCGAAGGCTGGTACGACTGGTTTCGAAATTGAAATCATTGGCAACATGCGACCCGCAACGCTGCAACTAGAGCCTGTGCTCGACCCTTCGGGCTCGCGCATGCGCGCTTAATCGCAAAGCATTAACAAGTTTGTCGCGACGCCTCGCGCTGCGCGTCTAGCTTTGTAGCTGCTTTAGATTTGCCACAGGTATGTGGCAACGCATGAAGTGGCCGGGCTCAACCTCAGTCAAGTTAGGTTCTTCAGTTTCACAAAGCGTTTCATAGCCAGAGCCAGCCTTGCGCGGGCATCGTGGGTTCAACACACAACCACTTGGCGGATTACTCGGACTCGGCACAACACCAGTCAATGGGATGCGCTTGCGAATCGAACCGTCAATATTTGGCACCGAAGACAGAAGCGCTTCTGTATACGGATGGAACGGTCCATTAAACACGCGTTGCGAAGTACCAAACTCAACTACACGACCCAAATACAAAACAGCAATTCGATCAGAGATATAACGAACAACGCCAAGGTCGTGAGATATAAAAATAAAACTCGTATTATCTTTTTTCTGCAAATCAACTAATAAATTAAGAATCGCCGCTTGAACCGAAACGTCGAGTGCCGAAGTTGGCTCGTCACAAACGACGATTTGTGGTGAACCTGCGAATGCACGCGAAATCGCGACACGCTGTTTTAGCCCGCCAGATAATTGCACTGGTCTCGCACTGTGTAATGATGCTTCAACACGCATGCCAGACAACAACTCATGCGCTCGGTCGATTGCGTCGCTTACATTGAAACCACGCAATCGCTCTACCGCACGACCGACAATTCGTGTCACACTATGACGCCGATTCAACGCTTGATCTGGGTTCTGAAACACGATTTGCATCGCGCCAACATCGTGAACATCTCGGCGATTCAGCGTTTTAGCAAGACCTTTGCCGTCAAGTGTGACTACACCACCCTCTTCTGGCGATACAAGGCCTAAAACAAGTTTGGCAATTGTTGTTTTTCCTGAACCCGACTCACCCACCAAACCAAGCGTCTCGCCAAAACCTAAGTTAAACGACACATCATTAATTACTTGAACCTTGTGACCATCTTGCGTAAATACTTTCGACAAATGACTGATACTCAGCAATGTGTCATCGTTGTGCACAGCGTGAACATCAGCCCGCGACGCATACTCAATCTTTTCAATTGATCGCGGCATCGAACTTGCCTTGTCACTATGAAAGCATCTGGCCACATGCGCACCTGAGATTGTCACCATTTGTGGTAAGTGGGTACGACAGTTGTCGTCAGCAAGCGCACAACGATCTGCGAAAACACATCCGTCAAAGTGTGTACCAAGGGCTGGTGGTGTACCAGGGATTGTGTCTAGACGGTCTACGCTCTTATGCAGACCTCCACGAGGTATGCAGCGCAGTAGGCCAACTGTATAAGGGTGACTTGGGTTGTTAAATAGATCGGCTGTTGCACCTTGTTCAACAAGTGCCCCCGCATAAAGAACGCCGACTCGGTCGCACATGTTGCGAATAACTCCGAGGTTGTGGCTAATGAACAAAACCGCAGTGCCTGTATCGCGACGCAATTCGCGTACCAAGTCAAGAACTTCTGCTTCAACGGTCGCATCAAGACCGGTAGTTGGTTCATCCATTACTAGTAGTCGTGGATTAGATGCCAGAGCCATTGCAATAACCACACGCTGAGCCATGCCACCTGAGAGTTGGTGTGCATAACGACGCATCACTTGCGCTGGGTCTGCGATTTGCACTTGGACCAATGCTGCTTGAGCCATCGCGAGCGAATCAGATTTAGAAACACCACTCAACTGGAAAACTTCAGCAACTTGATCTCCAACTCGAATTGTTGGGTTCAGCGCTGTTGCTGGGTTCTGGTAAACCATTGAGATCGCCGATCGCCGCAAACTAGATACTTCATCATCGGCCATCTCGACAATATTTTTGCCTTCAAAAAGAATCGCGCCACCAGTGATCTTGCCATTACGCGGCAAATATCGCATTGCCGCAAAAGCCGCCGTCGATTTGCCACAACCAGACTCACCCACAAGCCCGTAAGCCTCACCTGGTGCGATTGAAAGCGAGATATCGCGTAAAACCTCGCGGTCGATGCCTCGAACGGTGTAGGCAACTTCAAGATTGCGTAATTCAAGTGTCGGGGTATTAGTTGTACTCATAGTTCAAAAACCTCTAACAGGCTGTCAGAAATCAAGTTGACGCTCACTGCCAAAGATGCAATTGCTAGCGCTGGAAATGCTGTTGGCCACCAGATGTTTGAATAAATATTTCCCCAATTTTCGGCAATCTGGGATCCCCAGTTTGGCGAACCGTATTCGACACCAGCACCCAAGAACGACAGTGTCGCGATGGCAAAAATTGCGTAGCCAAGGCGAACCGTGAACTCAACAATGATCGGTGGTAGAACATTTGGCAGAATTTCACGAAATAAAATGTGTGGAGTTCGCTCGGTTCTTAACCGCGCAGCAGCAACATATTCGAGTTCAGCCTCGCCCAATACGGCGGCACGCACGGTTCGACCGATGTTAGGCGTGAATACAAAACCGATAACGATGACCGTCAAAGTCGGTGATCGACCTTCAAGTGCGGCAATCGCCAAAAGGGCAATTATTAAGACAGGTATTGCCGAGATTGCTTCAATTAATCGCATCGTGATCATGTCAAATTTGCCCTTGAAATAACCAGCGGCCAGGCCAATTGCTGTTCCAACGACTGTGCCAATCGCAGTTGCACTAAATGCCATGACCACAATTAAACGAGTACCCAAAATTACTCGCGACAAGACATCTTGCCCATTGGCATCTGTGCCAAACCAATATTTAAGTGACGGCCCAACAGAAACGAATTCAAAGTCTTGATCAGACGCACCTCGCGGAGCAATTAAATCGCCAAAGATCGAAAGTAACAACCAAAAGCCAAGTATTGAGCACCCAACAAGGAAAGTCTTATTACGTAAAACTAACTGCATACGCTCTCGGCGAATTGTGCGACGTTCTTCATTCGACATTGCTGTCAACGCACTAATTTTTTTATCGCTCATTCTGAGACCTTCTGTCTAATTCTCGGGTTCAAAACTGCAAACAAAATATCGGCAATTAATTGAAAGATCACAATCACTAAACTTGAAATAATCACACCAGATTGCAACACCGAATAGTCCCGAGCATCAACGGCGCCCTTAAGGATCGTGCCAAAGCCCGGATAATTAAAGACAATTTCAACGGCAATAAGACCGCCTATTAAATACGGCACTTGAGATGCAATAACCGCAATTGTCGGTAAAAGAGCGTTTCGCAAAACATGCTTGGTTACGGCTTTTCGGCGAGTCATGCCTTTCAAAACGGCCGTGCGCATATAGTCAGATTCAAGCGCTTCAATCACACCTGCGCGAGTTATTCGAGCAATGTAACCAAAAAGCACTAGCAAAAGTGAAATCGACGGCAAAATCAGATACCAAATCTGATTTAGAATACTTTGATTGCCTTCATCAGGAAATGCTGAGACTGGGAAAATATGAAAAGTGACACCCATAGTTAGCACCAAGACGATTGCCCAAACAAACTCAGGAATCACCGCTGCAGACAAACCCCCAACCGTGATTGCACGGTCAATTTTCTTGCCACGGTTCATTGCCGCAATCACGCCACCAGCAATACTGATCGGCACGATCAAAAAAAATGAAACACCAGCGAGTTTTGAAGAGTAGCCAATTGCTGGTAGCAAAATATCAGATACTGGCCCGCGATATTGCATTGACTGACCTAGATCGCCGTGTAGTAAATCGCCAATCCAACCGAACAACTGCGCTAACAACGATCTGTCTAATCCAAATACTCTTCGAAATTCGACCAAGTCTTCTTCGGTTGCACCTCGGCCAAGATATTGCCGAGCGACATTTCCGGGGAGAATATGTGTCAGAAAAAAAACGATCACAGCAACCAAAAAAACAGTGACTACAGATAAACCAAGACGCTTTAAAATAAACTGTTTCATAAGCCCCGTTAGTTTATATTCTCAAGATGACCAATAAACAATTGAAAAAATAAAAGGACCAGGGCGCTTTCGCCCTGGTCCTTTCGATTTAATTAAATTATTGCGTATTAATTATTTTGCAGTACGAGCGTCAATCTGACCCATGCCGTTAACAACCATTCCAGTCAAAGACTTTCGTCCAGCTGTAATGAGATTCGAAGTATAAGCAAGGATGTAAGGAGTTTCGTCAAGTGAAGCCACTTGAATCTTCTTACTTGCCTTCTTCTTGGCTGCTGGTGTCAACGCTTGCAAGTACTCATCAATTGCTGCATCCATTACGCGACTGTCGAGCATTGCACCGCTCCAGTCACCAGTTGAACGCCATTCACGCATCAAGTACTGGTCTGGAACACCACGGCCTGCCCAGTCAACGATGCCCAAGTTGGAAGCCAACCATGAGTGATTGTCGAACTGGTTGACTTTGCCTGGCTTGGATGGATACGGATCGTATGTGTAGTACACAGCCGAACCACCGTCTGAACCGTCGATGACCAAGTTGACTTTGATGCCAATCTTGGCAAACGAAGTCTTGATCAACTTGGCGTACTTGTTGATGTCGTCACGAGCCCAAGTTGACAAATCAACTTTGAAACCGTTCGGTACACCAGCTTCTGCCATCAAGGCCTTCGCTTTAGCAAGGTCTTGCTTTCGTTGTGGCACTGACTTATCTACAGTGTTGTAAGGATTCATGACGCTGTCGTTACCAACGATTCCGCCAATTCCCTTCAGCACACCTTTGACATAACCTTCTCGGTCAATTGTCAATGCTGCTGCTTGACGAACTCGCTTGTCTTGGAAAGGACCAAAGTTCGTTCGCATGTGTACGTGCGCGAAGCCGGCACCTGCAGGCAGTGTGTTAACTGTGAACTTGGTCTTATCAAGGCTAAGTGCATCTGCTGCTTCCATCGCTGCAACGAAGTCAATCTTTCCGGTCTTAACCAATGGCAACGCCGTTGATGCTGAGACGAACTGAACTAATTCAATTCTGTCGAAGCCAGGTTTGAAGTTTGTGTCCCAGTAGAAAGGGTTCTTCTCGTAAACCGTGCTCTCAGTGTTGACATGGCTGACCATCTTCCAAGGGCCGGCTGCGATCATTGTCTTTTCCCAACCTGCACCACCGAATGACTTGTTCTTAATAATGCACATTCCGTAACAAGCTGAAGAAACGAAATACGGGAAGTTTCCGTTTGGTTGAAGCAAGTTGAATTGAACTGTGTTCGCATCAACTTTTACGACACCTTTTGCATCCAAAATGTTGTCGTAGTTGCCCTTACTTCGTGAGACTCCCTTTGTGATGGTCTTGTCGAAAATTGAAGTAAATGTGTAAACAACATCATCAGCAGTGAGTGCCGTTCCGTCGTTGAATTTAACACCAGAGCGAATCTTGAAAGACCACTGTTTTGCATCGGCTGATGATGTCCACGACTCTGCGATACGTGGTTCAAGATTGCCGTTTGGCAACTGCCATGTAAGCCACTCGCCGACCATGCTAAGTACGAAGAGACTGCCACCGGAAGTTTCCCACGGCGCCGCAACGTGCTCTTGCTTGCCGGTTGCAACTTTTAATGTTCCTGCCGCACCTGCACCAGAAGCACCGAACATTTGAGCAAATGGAATTGCTACACCTGTCGCTGCTGCTGCTTGAATAAAATGACGTCGCGACAAACCGTTTGTCGAAACTTCATTTGAAGTTTGCTCAATTGTTGACATTTAGTCCCCTTGTTAATTTGGATTATGAATTTGGCGTAATTGTTTAATTTCTCGACCCACCACGCCGACGCATTATTATATGCCGTTTGGCACATTGTTAGCAAGCCTTAAACGGCTATTTTGAGTACTTTTTATGCACTAAAGAACTAAAGCCCGTGTTAGGCGGTAACTCGGTCTCCAGCCAGTTTCGACGCAACTTTGCCGATTCGGTCAATCCGCTTCAGCAACGCCTCGCGCGCAGTTTCAGCCTCGCTATTGAGACCAGTCAAATCTGCGAGCTTCCAGTGGCGCAACACGACTGGCACCAAAATCTGCTCGTGGTGAATCGCCAAGTCATAAATGCCTACTCGAGCTATTTCTCGTGAAAGCCGCTCAAAATCAGTGATCCCGGTGCCAGGCATCGCAAATGTTCGTACCGCACGCTCGATGCCGATAACCATGTTTGAAGGGTCTACGGCTAAAGCTGCAGTTGCCAGATCGCGGTAAAACAAATAATGCAAGTTTTCGTCGTTACCGACGCGCGACATTATCGCCTGACCAACTTCGTCGGCCATTGCCTTGCCAGTGTTACGGTGTGCGATGCGAGTTGCGAGTTCTTGCATACTCAAATACGCAAGTGCTTCATAAAGATCTAATGGCGCCGGCACTTGTCCGCTACGCACTTGTTGCATTCGTGCACGCTCTAATGCGACTGGGTCAATCGCCCGAGTGACTGTCAAGTAATCACGAATCACTATCGAGTGTCGACCCTCTTCGGCTGTCCAGTTGCGACCCCACTCGCCATAAGCGCCATCGTTGCCAAACAACTGGTCAATATCGCGAAAGTAATAAGGCAAATTATCTTCAGTCAGCAAATTTACATAAAGCGACGCACGCACGGCATCTGACATTTCGTTGCTAACTGATCCGAAATCTGTATCACTATCTTTCCATTGTTCGCCGGCGACGAAATCTTTACCGCGGCTGTAAGGAACCATCTCGTGCGGAAACCATTCTTTAGCAACACCGAGATGACGATTTAATAATTCGCCAGCAACTGGTTCGATTTCTCGCAAGAGTCCGCGTTCATCCATGACTAAACCTTAACTCGTCAAAACATCTACAAGTCGCTGTAGAGCTATGTGATAGTCGTCAAGCAACGTCAGGTTCGCCTTACGCATTCGCGCGTTATCTAACACTGAATTCGCTGGGCGTTTGGCTGGCCTTGCAGGTTTTAACTCGTCAGTCGATGTTCGAAGCACTCGATTCGCATCAAGACCAGCACACGTTAAAACATCGCGCGCAAAACCAAACCAACTCGTCGAACCTTGATTCGTTAAATGCCAGATACCTGCGCTGTCACTAGTTGCCAATTCGACAATCGCTGGTGCCGCGTCGCTTGTAAAAGTCGGTGAGCCTATTTGATCATCAACGAATGTCAGCATCGGATTAGTTGCGGCTAATCGCAAAATAGTTTTAACCATGTTTGCGCCGTGTTCGCCGCACACCCACGAGATTCGCACGACCGCATCTTGTGATATGTCTAGTTGTTGCTCACCAGCGAGTTTGCTCGCCCCGTAAACAGATTGCGGATTCGGCAAATCACTCTCTATATATGGTGTCGGTTTAGTGCCATCAAAAACATAATCAGTGGATATATATATGACATGCGCACCAGACTCGCGGGCAGCAGCCACGATATTTGCTGTACCGTCGCGATTCACCGCCATTGCTTTCTGCGGGTCTGATTCGCAGGCGTCAACTGCTGTCCAAGCTGCAGCATGAATAATCGCATCGACTTTTGCATCGCCGATGACGCGACCGACCAGTGATTTATCGGTGATGTCTAGGTCGGAATGACCGGTTGCAATAACTTCGTGGCCAGATTTTTGAGCCGATAAAACTAAATCTGTACCTAGTTGACCTGAGGCGCCGGTGATTAACAGTTTCACTATTTCTTGGCTTTCAGGGGCTCCCACCACCAGCGATTATCGCGATACCAATTAACTGTGGCTTCGAGTGCTTCATCAAGTGAACGTGTTCGCTTCCAACCAAGTTTCGTGATCTTAGAAATATCAACCGAGTAGCGACGATCATGGCCAAGACGGTCAGCAACATATTGCACACTTGATTCGTCTTTGCCTAGCAGTGCTAAAAGTTTGTTGACTAAAACTCTGTTTGCAGTTTCATTGCCAGCGCCGATGTTGTAGATCTCGCCAGCTAGACCGTGTTCAAGAGCTAGATGAACACCCGAACAATGATCGTCAACATAAATCCAGTCACGTTCGTTAAGACCGTCACCATAGAGAGGTATTTGTTTGCCGTCAAGGAGATTCGTTGTGAATAACGGAATTGCTTTTTCTGGATATTGAAACGGACCAAAGTTATTTGTACAACGAGTTACAACAACCGGCGTGCCGTGTGTCGAGAAATACGACAAAGCAATCAAATCAGAACCTGCTTTTGACGCAGAATATGGGCTGCGCGGCTCGAGTGGATCATTCTCGCGAGATGAGCCTGTCTCTACAGACCCGTAAACCTCATCGGTGCCGATATGTAAAACGCGTGAAATGTTTAATCTGCGTGCTGCATCAATCACGACATTTGTGCCGAAACAATTCGTCAAAATAAAGTCTTCGCTACCAGCAATCGAACGGTCCACGTGGCTCTCGGCGGCAAAGTGCACAACAGCGTCGTGACCAGCCATCGCTGATTCAACATCACCTGGTTGACAAATGTTGCCTTTAACGAACTCGAACCTTGGGCTGTCATCAACATCTTTAAGCGTCGACAAATTACCCGCGTATGTCAACGAGTCATAAACCGTGACTTCGTGATCAGTGTTAGCAAATACCCATCGAACATAATTCGAACCGATAAAACCAGCGCCGCCTGTTACAAAAATTTTCATAGATTAATTTATGTCCGCATTGGCCAAAAAGGTCGTACCTGCGAATCAATTGCATCCCTTGTTGGATTAGCCGCATCGCGATCAGACAGAATTGGCGATGCAATACCCCAATCGGCTTTTACTGCTTTGTCGTTATACGCCAAACCAAGTTCATCCTTTGGGTTGTAATAACTGTCAACAAGATAAGTGATTGCCATATTGGTGAGCGATGCGAAACCATGTGCGACACCAGGCGGAATAAAAATGCCGCGGTGGTCGTGTGTGCCATCAGCGCGAGCGCCAATATCGAGTACTTGAGTCGCACCATCTGTCGGTGAGCCAACACGCAAATCGTGCAGCACCACTCGACAACTACCGATTGGCACATACCAATAGTCGGCTTGGTGTAAGTGATAGTGCAAGCCAACGATGCAACCCGCCTGACGATCGCCGCGGTTGCCCTGCAACATTTCGCGCCCAAGTGGAAACCACTCGCGACGATAAGTTTCGATGAAGGTTCCGCGTGAGTCACCAAAGGCCTGAGGCTCAACTATTTGCACGCCTTTGATCAGTGTTGATTCTGTAATGGTTGCCATTATTCGAGCTCTACTTTCGAGTCATCACCGAGCATCAGTCGCAATGCACGAGGTTGTTGAGTACTTCGAATTACTTCAACATCTTTGCCAATGAGAGAATCTGTGAGTCGCGAGACGCCGACTATCGAGCTTCCGTCAAGCACTACCGAATGATCCATCTCTGATTTGATTACACGACAATTTTTGCCAAGCGACGTGTACGGTCCGATGTAAGAGTCTTCTATTACTGCGCCTGCACCGATTACGACTGGGCCACGAATTCGCGAGTTTGTAACTTTCGCGCCTGCTTCGATAGTTACGCGACCTTGAATCTCTGACACTGCGTCAACTATGCCTTCTAATTTAGTTTTCATCGCATCAAGCACCAATCGATTGCATTCAAGTAGCGGATCTTTCTTGCCAGTGTCTATCCACCAACCTTGCAGAACTTTATGTCGCACTGAAAATTTATTGTCAACTAGCCACTGAATTGCGTCAGTGATTTCTAGTTCACCACGCGGCGAAGGTTTAATTGAACGCACTGCTTTGTTGATCGTCTTATCAAATAAATAGACGCCGACGAGCGCGAGATCCGATGGTGGGTCTTTTGGTTTTTCTACCAACCGCACAACATGGCCATTTTTGTCAACCTCAGCAACACCAAATTGGCGAGGATCTTCGACATGACACAGCAATATTTGCGCCGCGGGTTTATCTTTATCGCTGCTTGCTCGGGCAGTTTCAAACTCGGTTACGAATTCTTCAAGACCTTGCTCAAGCATGTTGTCACCGAGGTACATGATGAAGTCATCGTCACCCAAAAACTTGTCGGCGATTAAGACACAGTGAGCCAAACCAAGTGGCTCTTCTTGTGGGATGTATGTAACTTTCACGCCGAACTGGCTGCCGTCGCCGACCGCAGTTTTGATCTCTTCGCGAGTTGATCCAACGATGATGCCGATCTCGCGGATGCCAGCACGTGCCATCGCTTCAATCCCATAAAACAAAATTGGCTTGTTAGCGATTGGAACAAGTTGTTTGGCGCTTGTATGCGTAATCGGCCTCAAGCGCGTGCCAGCGCCTCCAGAAAGAATTAGCCCCTTCATATGCCCCTAAGCCTATTAGGGCAAACTGAACTAAAGTAAACGCTTATGACTAGTGCCTCGACCTCACAGAATGCATTTCTTCACCCTTTCGCCAAACCCACAAAAGAAAATTTCATCAAACTTGTGCGGGGCCAGGGCGCACTCGTTTGGGACGACAAAGGAAATGAACTCGTCGATGGCATGGCAAGTCTTTGGTATTGCGCCGTCGGCCATGGACGAAAAGAAATCGGCGATGCAGTCGCAAAACAAATCTCGACACTTGAGGCGTATTCAACTTTTGACCCGTTCACAAATGAACCAGTCGAAGAGTTGGCAGCAAAATTGATTTCACTCTGTCCGATGCCTGAAGCCCGGGTTTTCTTTTGCGGCAGTGGATCAGAAGCAGTCGACTCGGCAATGAAACTTGCAAGACTCGCCCATGTTCAAGCCGGACACCCCGAGCGCACAGTAATTATTTCGCGAATGCGTGGTTATCACGGCACAAACTACGGTGGCACCAGTGCGCAGGGTTTGCCGCTAAATAAAGCCGGCTACGGCCCACTTGTGCCAGATATTGAGCAAGTTGCGAGTGATGATCTTGAGGCGATGTCAGTTTTGATGTCGCAACGCGGCAACACAATTGCTGCAGTGCTTGCCGAACCGCTGCAGGGCGCCGGTGGCGTCTACCCGCCGACACACGGATACCTAGAGGGTTTGCGAAAACTTTGCGATCAACACGGCGCGTTTTTGATTTTTGACGAAGTAATCACTGGCTTCGCGAGACTAGGCACTTGGTTCGGTGCAAACTTTTACAATGTCAACCCTGATCTATTGTGCTTTGCCAAAGCGGTTACTTCTGGCTATCAGCCACTCGGCGGTATTTTTGTTGGCAAGGCCGTGCGCAAATCTTTAGAGGCTGACCCAGATTTTATTTTAAGGACTGGTTACACATATTCGGGTCATGCCTCGGCTTGTGCGGCGGCGATAATCAATCTCGAAATTATTGAGCGCGAGAATCTCGCCGACCGAGCGACCCATATCGGCAAGCGAATTGGTGATGCACTGAACGCATTAGTGAGAGATGGCATTATCGAAAGTGCGCGTGGCGATGGAGCGGTCTGGGCTGCAGGTTTGCACTCAACACAAAACAACATCAAAATTCGCGACAGGATGCTTGAACTAGGTGCGATCACTCGCGCTATAAATGCCGACACAAATACTTTTTGCCCGCCGCTAGTTATTACAGATGCTCAACTCGACAAACTGCTCGACGCATTTGCCACGGCCGCCTCAGGCAAATAAATTACTAATTTATTTTTCGGGGTGGGTTAAGAGTTTCATCAGGCTGCTGGTATCCCAGCGTGCGCCGCCCATCGCTACGACTTTGGCGTAAAGTGCGTCGACAAGTTTGGTCATTGTTAAATCTGAACCATTATTTTTTGCCTCATCAAAACAGATGCCAAGATCTTTGCGCATCCACTGCGCCGCAAACCCAAATTCGAACTCATCGCGAACCATTGTCTTTGAACGATTCTCCATCTGCCAAGACTGTGCTGCACCTTTAGAAATAACTTCAACAACTTGGTCGGCATCGAGCCCTGCGCGAACTGCAAAATTAAGTGCTTCAGCAAGACCCGACACAACGCCGGCAATGCAAATTTGATTAACCATCTTGGTCAATTGCCCCGCCCCAGCATCACCCATGCGTTGACAGGCTTTGGCGTAAGCATCGAACACAGGTCGCACGCGATCAAAAACTTTTTGATCGTCGCAGCCACACATCACAGTAAGCGCCCCATTTTCTGCACCCGCTTGACCACCAGAAACTGGTGCATCAATGAAACCAATTTGTTTTGTCGCACACAGTGCAGAAAGTTCGCGCGCCAAAGTTGCCGACGCCGTTGTGTGGTCAACCAAAACCGAGCCAGCTTTGAGGCCCGCAAGTACTCCGTCTGCGCCGAGCACAACACTGCGTACGTCGTCGTCGTTGCCGACGCAAACCATAACTACGTCGCTCGCTTCTGCAACTTCACGAGGCGTTACAGCAAGCGAGCCACCATTCGCAGCAACCCACTGCTTTGCTTTTTCGGTATTGCGATTATAAACAGTGAGTTCGTGGCTTTTAGATGCAAGGTGTCGCGCCATCGGTGAACCCATGACACCGAGTCCGCAGAATCCAATTTTCATATTTAGTTCTTTTTTGCGACAGCCTTGGCGACTTTCGCTACTTTTACAGTTGGCGATTTAGCGGCTGCCTTGGCGGCTGGCTTAGCAGCGGCAGTTGTTTTCGGCTTTGCATCAACGGCAGGTTTCGCGACCTTTTTTGCTGCAGCTTTTGCAACTGGCTTGGCAGGTTTGAGAACGCCTTTTTCAAGTGCTTTGTCAAGATACAACTCTGCTTCTTCGGTAGTTACTCGAAGCGCTGGTTGAATCTCTGAAATTAGGTTGACACGAGCACGGTCGTACATTGTTTTTTCAGCAGCCGACAAAGCCGAGTCACGATCGCGTGCGGCAAGATTGCGCACCACTTCTGCAACTTGATACACATCACCACTCTTAAGTTTTTCTTGGTGGTTCTTGAAACGACGCGACCAGTTTGCAGGCACGCGAGGGTCAGCTTTGGCAAGCACAGAAACTAAGTCTTGAAGTTCACTTGACGAAACTGGCGGACGAACACCGACAGTTGAAATTTGATCAACAGGAATCGACAGCGTCATCTCATTGATCACTGTTTTGAGTATCAAATAGTCTTGAGTTTTGCCGAATGCCTTCATCCGCTTCATATTTAGAACTACGCACGCTCCGTGTTGCGGATAGATGACTGTGTCACCCTTTTTCGGCTTAAATTTCACTAAACAACCCTTCTAAAGTCAGACCCCACATAATAGACCAAGAGTGTTCAATTAATACCTTTTGGGGAGTACTTTTAGGATCTGAGCCGATCATTTTTGGGATCAAATAATGGCTCGAGACCGATCGTCGCCGATTGTCGAGTGCCAAATATTTCAATCTCAACTTTTGTACCTGGTGATTCGAATTCTGGGCGAACATAAGCCAACGCCACACTCTTATTCAGCGTGAAACTCCAGCCTCCTGAAGTGATGATTCCGATTCGCTTATCGCCGCTGAATACTGATGCACAAAATGGCGCATCGGCATCGCCGTCTTGATCAAGAATCATCGGTACAAATCGGTAAGCCGAGCCGCGAGCTTTTTCGGCGATCAATGCATCGCGACCGACAAACGCTGGCTTTGTTAAATCAACGAATCGATCAAGTGAAGCGTCAAAAGGTGAGAAGCCAATTTCGAGGTCGGCTTTCCATCCGCGATAACACTTGTCAAGTCGCAAACTGTCGACTGCATAAATGCCCATGTCGGCGATGTCAAACTTCTCGCCTGCCTTCCAAATTGCGTCGTAAAGCGCAACCATCTGGTCGTTAGATGCGTGCAACTCCCAGCCGAGTTCGCCAACGTAGTTAACACGCAGTGCACGAACTGGGCCAACCGCAGTGTCTATCATCTGTGCCGACAACCATTTGAAAGAATCGTTATCGATTGGTGTTGTCGTGACTTGCGAAAGCACATCGCGCGATCGTGGGCCAACCAAAATAATTGAGCCATAATCTGCAGTGACATTTTTCAGCGTCACTGAACCATCAGTTGGCAATGCCATCTCAAGAACGTCAAGATCGTGCCATTCAGAACCAGCAGCGCCAACGAGATAAAAACTATCTTCGGCAATTCGCACAACCGTGAACTCGCTCAACACTTTGCCGTCTGGCAACAATGCGTAGACAAGACTTATGCGACCGACCTTCGGTAATTTCGTGCACAATAAATTGTCAAGGTACGCGAATGCACCTGAACCTTTGACTTCAATTTTTGTAAAGCCTGGCAGCTGCCAGGCTTTACAAAAATTGAAGTC
>JBAXAW010000009.1:0-28562 GCA_037142305.1 Actinomycetota bacterium | reverse complement strand
GGTCGGCACACAGCCTGGCCGATACCAGCAAGAGTAACTAATGCGAAATTAGCGAGTGGCCGCGCGATTTTTGTAGGCGACGCAGTTTGTGCCGCCGACACGATGACTGGCGAAGGCATCGGTCAGGCTCTCTTAACCGGAGTTTTGGCAGCCGAAGCAATTATCGGCGCCCACCGCCGCGGCCCAACTGCTGTCAGAAACTTATACGAGACGAAAATGCGTCGTGAGTTTTTTGCCGACCACCGGATGTCGCAGGTGCTGGGCCAAGTTTTAAAAAATGAATTCTTGACGCGAGGTGTATTGCGACTTGCGAATTATTCAGACTGGACTCGGCGAAACTTTGTTAGGTGGATGTTTGAAGACGAACCACGCGCCGCAGTGCTAACGCCAAGGCGTTGGCATCGAAAGTTTCTCAAGCGACCAGGCGCTTTCGAAACAAACAGCACTTCGTCAATCAACTAGATTGAGTCATCATGCGAACACGAATTACCGACCTATTCGAAATTGAACATCCAGTGATGCTCGCTGGTATGGGTGGTGTGTCATATCACGAACTTGTTGCCGCAGTAAGCGAATCAGGCGGAATTGGCACATTTGGTGCTTCAACAATGCGCGATGGAGAACTCGCCAAAGAAATAACTGCGCTTAAAACATTGACATCAAAGCCTTTTGGCGTTGACTTGCTCACAGCATTGCCACAACACTTAGAGCAAGGCATCCGCGATGTCGTTAATGGTGGCGCAAGAATTTTTGTGGCAGGTCTTGGTGTACCGCGTGATGCAATTGATTTGCTGCACAGTCATAATATTTTGGTTGGTTCAATGTGCGGAAAAGTTCGTCACGCAGTTGCCGCAGTTGCGAGTGGTTGCGATTTTGTCGTCGCCCAAGGCACCGAAGCAGGAGGACACACTGGGCTCGTGGCAACGATGGCACTCGTGCCACAAGTTGTCGACGCAGTTTCTGCACGCGTACCCGTTGTTGCTGCTGGCGGTTTATTTGATGGTCGCGGGCTGGCAGCGTCGCTCGCACTTGGCGCCGATGCAATCTGGGTCGGCACTCGTTTCATCGCCACACCAGAAGCACGAGCAGTTAACGGCTACAAAGAAGCATTGGTCGCGAGTCGTGAAGACGACACAGTTATAAGCCGTTCATATACGGGTAAACCATGTCGTGTCGTGCGCAACGAGTGGACGAACCACTACGAACAAAATCCGCAAGACATTAAGACTTTTCCGCACCAAGCAATTGCCTCTTCGCAAGCCAATGTCAATCATTTGGGATATCCAAGTGGCACACAAGTCGACACATCAAGAGAGTTCTATCCGGCCGGACAAGGAGCTGGTGCTGTAAGCAGTTTGATACCAGCCGGAGATCTGGTTCGCGACATCGTCGCACAGGCCGAGCAAATTTTACTCCAACTTGGTAGAAAAAATAGTTAACTAACTTGTTTAAAGTTTTGAGAGTTAATAGAGAATTACGCCTACTGTTTGTTGCCCAAAATCTTTCGTTCATCGGCGATTGGTTTACATTCGTGGCACTCGCAGGCTTAGTTCAAGACTTGACTGGCTCAAAATTTTTAGTCTCTCTATTACTAGTTGCATTTTCCTTGCCATCATTTTTGGCCTCACCAATTGGCGGCCCAGTAGCTGATAAACACGATCGCCGAAAAGTATTAATCGTTGTTTCAATTCTTCAAGCACTTGCTGCATGTGGATTCTTATTTATTGGCGACTCGCGAGTATGGATTGCTTTTTTTGCTCAAAGCATCATCGCAGCACTCGCATCTTTCGTGCGTCCAGCACTTGAAGCAGCGATTCCTAACTTGGCTCGCGATCCGGATGAACTGCGACAAGCCAACGCATTATTTGGAAGCAGTTGGGGCGTAATGCTTGCAGTCGGCGCAGGCATCGGCGGAATCTTCTCACAAGTTTTTGGTCGACAGGCAGCATTCATCGCCGACATTGCAACTTTTGTAGTCGCTGCAGGGTTAATCGCTCTTGTAACTCGCCCAATGCAAGAAACACGGGCGGCAGGTCACAGTAAACGGATTCGTCCGATTTCAGATATGCGCGAAGCATTGCACCTCGCTAAATCTGACTCAGCAATCATGTCGCTGTTGATGTCAAAGATGACATTTGCCGTCGGTGCTGGAGTCGTCAGTCAACTCGCGGTATTTGCCGCCGACTCGTTCAATCGTGGCGACGCAGGACGCGGAATCATGCTCGGACTGCGCGGCTTGGGTAGCGCACTCGGGCCGCTATTAGCGGCGCGATTCGTCAAAAATGATTTATCAAAAGTGATCCTTGTCTGCGGTGTCGCTGGTCTGGGATTTGCTGGTGGTTATCTCGCCGCCGCTGCCTCACCATTTTTCATAGTCGCCTGCGTCTGCATCGGTTTTGCACACCTAGGTGGCGGCGCGCAATGGACGCTTTCAACGTATGGATTGCAAATGCGTTGCCCCGACGAGATGCGTGGTCGGGTTCTTGCCGGCGACTTTGCTTTAATTACTCTTTCCCTTGGACTCAGCAGTTTGCTCGCAGGAGTTGTCTCTGAATACATTGGCGCGCGCGGCACGATTGCAGTGTTCGCATTGCTCGCAGTTTGTGCTTCGCTTATTTATTTGTTAGCAACCCGCACGGTTCGAAAAAACCTAAGCGAAGAAATCAGACGTCGTCAATAATTCCGCGGAGAATTTCGACTTCGCGCACTGGGTCTGGACCAACCGGATTAACTTGCAACACGGTTACTCCCGCCTCTTTGAATGCACCAAGTCGCTCTTTGATAAAACTTTTTGGGCCGACAAGATTCGACAACTGTAACCACTCGGTTGGGATCAGAGCAGAGGCTTCTTTCTTCTTGCCATCAAGATAAAGATCTTGAATCTCAACCGCTTCTTTTTCATAGCCGTAGTCGCGACAAATATCGTTGTAGAAGTTTTTGCCACGGGCGCCCATGCCACCGACATACAGCGCATAACTTGGGCGAGCGAAATCTAGAATCTCATTTTGTTTTTCAGGTGTCAGCGACTCATCAATATGCAACATTCCGCCCGCAGAAATATCAAGTGGCTTCAAAGATGCATCACGCTTTGCTTGACCTGCTTTAAGCGCCTTACCCCAGACATTTTGAAACTTCTCTGGCAAAAAGAAAACCGGCATCCACCCATCTGCCATTTCGGCAGTTGCTTCAACGCTTTTATCTTTAAGTGATGCCCACCAAACCGGGATCTCTGAACGAACAGGATGATTAATCAACTTGAGCGGCTTTCCTAAACCGGTGCCCTGACCAACCGGCAACGGAACTTGCACAGTTTTGCCGTCATAACTGAGTGGCTTCTCACGCTTCCAGATTTCGCGACAAACTTCAATATATTCTTTTGTTCGTTGCATCGGTTTTTCGTATGGCATGCCATGAAAACCTTCGATAACTTGTGGCCCCGAGGCGCCAAGTCCCAAAATAAATCGACCGTTGCTGACATAGTCGCAACCCGCTGCTGTCATTGCAGTCAGTGCAGCAGTGCGCGAATAAACATTGATAATGCCAGTACCAATTTGTACACGATCTGTTACAGCAGCCAAATAACCAACTTGCGAAATTGAGTCGTAGCTGTATGCCTCGGCGATCCAAACGATATCAAGGCCAACTTTTTCTAGTTCAGCGACGCGCTTGGCTGATGTTTGAAAATCGGAAATGTAGTTAATCATCATTGATAATTTCATAAAACTGCTTTCTAATCTTAGATCGTTAAAAAAACTTAGTTAACTCGACGGGTGTGACCCTTCCAGTATGGCTCACGAAGATCTTTTTTAAGAATCTTGCCACTTGGATTGCGCGGCAAAACTTCTACCCAGCCAACTGTCTTCGGAGTCTTAAACCCAGCAAGCCGCTCACGTGCGAACGCAAGAATCTCGTTCTCAGTGACTTGCGTGTCTGGTTTACGTACGACGAGCGCCATCGGCATTTCGCCCCACTTTTCGTCGGGCACTCCGATCACGGCAACGTCGGCGATAGCCGGATGGGCCATCAGTGCATTCTCTACTTCAGCAGGGTAAACATTTTCGCCACCAGACACGATCATGTCTTTAACTCGGTCAAAAATATAGACGTATCCGTCTTTGTCGAAGTATCCAGCATCACCTGACCTAAACCACCGACCCTTGACGATTGACTTTGCAGTTTCTTCAGGCATGTTCCAATAGCCCTTCATCACTTGGCGAGACCGAATCCAAATTTCGCCAACTTCTCCTAATGGAACATTTTTAGCGGTGTCAGAATCTACGATTCGCAACTCGATGCCAGTAAATGGTTTGCCACACGAACGCAAGCGACCCTTGTTGGCTGAACTCAAGTCGTGATCTTTTGGATCAAGCACTGTGACTACACCAGTTGTTTCTGTCAAGCCATAGACCTGCATGAACGGACACTTGAATGCTTTAATCGCACCTTCAAGAATTGCTTCGGAAATCGGTGATGCGCCGTAAACAATTAGTTCAAGACTTGAGAAATCTGTTGTTGCGATATTCGACATTGAAAGTGCAAACTGCAACAACGCCGGCACCATAAACGCATGAGTGATTCGATACTTCTCAATCCACGCAACTATTTCTGCGGGATTAACATCACGCATAATTATTGAGCGCGCGCCACAATACTGTGCCGCAGTTGCCCAGCCGCCACCGCCGATGTGAAACAGTGGCATTGCCACCAGATTTATTGTTGTTTCAGACAACATCCAAATTTTTTGCGCAGCGGGAAGAAGAGCAAAATAATTATCGTTAGTCAGCATCACACCCTTTGGCCGACCAGTGGTACCACTTGAATATAACTGAAACGCCACATCGCTACTCTTAGTTGGCGCTTTTGGATCGGTCGCTGATTGAGCATTGACCCATTGCTCATAGTCATCATGATTCGAATGTCCGCCGATAACGATGACTGTTTTTACGAGCGAAAGTTCATCAATAATTGCATCAAGCACTGGCACGAACTCTTGGCCGACAATTAAAACTTCGGCCTGCGAGTCGTTGACAATAAATAAAACTTCTGGGGCTGCGAGTCTCCAGTTAATATCAACACTGACTGCGTTGAGTAACGAACAGCCGTAAAAAACTTCGAAGTGCTCAATGCCGTTTTTATCTAAGAATGCGACACGATCTTGGGCTTTTACGCCTGCTCGTTTTAATCCCTGGGCGACCTGTGCCGACCGTGAAAGTAATTGCGCCCAAGTAAGTGAGCGCTCGCCCAGAACAAGAGAAACTGCGTTCGGCTGTTTCTTGGCGTGATAACGGAGAATTCCACCGACATCTTTAATCGCGTGCAATGGATTGCGAACTGATGTCGCTCGCTTCTTTACGCTTTTCGAAACCGTCTTTATAGCGCTTTTCGTAACTCTCTTTTTTGGGCTCTTCTTTTTAGCTACTTTGCGCGCACTTTTTTTTGCACTTTTCTTACCGGTTTTTTTAACGATTTTTTTAGCGGTTTTTCGTTTAGCTGTGGCCATTGCCACAGACTAGTTGTCAGAAATATCTGAGCGCAACAAAAACAATTAGTTTATTTTTGCCCTACAAGTTCTTTAAACCATTTGACCAAAGCATCCCATGCTTTAGCAAGATCAACAACTGGTGCCGCACCTGCCGAAGACTTGGTTCGAGATGCACTGTTAGCACCAGAATTTTTGCCTTGTTCTTTGGATGCTGCTACCCGATTTGCAGTTGCTTTGAGATCACTGATCTTGGGAAGGGGCCTTGCAGGACTGCTCGCCTTTTTCGCGACTGTTTTCTTCGCGACTGTTTTTTTCGCCGCTGTTTTCTTCGAGGCTGTCTTTTTGGCGGCTGTTTTTTTGGCAGGTGTACGTTTTGTAGGCATCGCCATAACATAGTGCAACGAATAGACCTAATGCAATAGTATGAAAAACATCTCGTTGATCACCGAACACATCGCATCTACCGATTTAGTTGAATTAAGTGTTTACAAATACGGACTAATTGACGAGTCCAAGGATAAATCCAGAAAATCGCAATCGCGTCACAATACAAATTCAGTAGTGATGCTGTCTCACGCCACAGGTTTTCACGGTCGATGTTTTGACCCAGTAGTTGAATCATTGCAAACCGACTACGCGTGCACATCTTTTGACTATCGGGGCTACGGCGATTCACTATTAATCAAAGACTGGGCTGTCGACTGGCAAGGTTATTGTGACGACGCGCTCGCAGTTGCCAGATCTCTGAAAAATCAAAATCAGATCATCGCTGTTGGGCATTCAATGGGTGCTGCGGCTTTGGCCATGGCAGCTTTAAGTGAGCCCGAACTTTTTAAGGCATTAATTCTTTATGAGCCGATTATCTTTCCGGCATCAATGCGTGAGGCGAGTACGACACCGCACCAGCCCAGCCCATTGGTCGAAGGTGCCCGACGACGGCGTACGACATTTGCGTCACGAGACGAAGCATTTGCGAATTATTCTTCGAAACCACCGATGAATGTGTTCAATGAAAAATCTCTACGCGCTTATGTTGATTATGGGTTTAGAGATTCGCAGATTGCCGAAACTAACGAAAATTGCGTTGTTCTTAAATGCCACCCAGAGCATGAAGCACGAACTTATGAAACTGGCGCGTCGCACCAAACCTGGGATCGGCTGCACTTATTGCAGGTGCCGACATGGATCGTTGCCGGCGCCGTTGCACCGATGCAACCATCATCATGGTCTGAACTAATCGCTAACGAGATTCGAAATTCAAAGTTCATTCACTGGCCAGATGTTGGACACTTTGGACCAATGCAACTGCCACACCGCCTTGCTGACCTTGTGCGAGAAGTTGATGCGCTCACTTCTTAACATGACAGTTTTACTAAAAACTAGTGCTGCTAAAAAGTATGTCGTAGATTGATCGTGTCGTGACAGCAACTATTTATCCAATCCCATTAACCCTGTCACCGTCGAGGATTAGCAGTTTTCGAACTTGTCCAATGCAATTTCGATTTGTCTCAATTGAAAAACTTCCTGAGCCACCGCAAATACATTTAGTTAAGGGCAACTTCGTTCATAAAGTACTCGAGTTGTTACTCGCCCACGATTCAGAAATGCGCACCCCAGAAGCCGCTCGTGAAGCTTTTGAAGTTACTAAATCTCAATACGAATCATCAGTCAGATTTATGGCACTCGGCCTGAGCGACGATGCTCGCGACGCATTCTTTCAAGATTCGCGTGACATTTTGAATGGTTACTACCGCATGGAGAACCCGAGAAACACAAAAGTAATCGGCCTTGAGTTAAAACTCGAAGCAGACTTTGGTAAATTCGTACTTGGCGGAATCATCGATCGACTCGAATACGACGAAAATGATCAGCTAGTTATTAGTGATTACAAGACTGGCAAGACACCATCTGCAAGATTTGGCGCTAACAAAATGGACAACATGCATCTTTACGCATCTTTATGTTTGCGTGTACGCGGCGAACTGCCAAAAAAACTTCGACTGATGTATCTAAAGTCGAGCACACCGATAGAAGTAGAAGTCACGACGCAATCAAATATCAGGTGCGAAGTTGCAGCAATTAAAACATTCGATCAAATCGCAGAGTCTTGTCAGTCGGGCATTTTCGCCACCAACAAATCTGGGTTGTGCAACTTTTGCGCATTTAAACAATGGTGCCCCGCATTTGGTGGCGATGACTCACTGGCAAAAATTAAAGCGCCAGAACTATATCCAGTGATTCCAAGAGACTAGAGAAACCTAATGAACGAATCTCGTCGCGCAAAATTACATGCACTTGATCTGAGAGTTGATAAATTATTAGAGCCGACTCGCAATTTCAAACCGACCATCTGGTTGTTCACAACGGCCACTGCGCTTGGCGACTTCGGCATGCTGTGGCATATCGTCGGCATCGTGCGCGCAGTTACCGATCACA
This sequence comes from Actinomycetota bacterium, assembly GCA_037142305.1. Taxonomy (GTDB): domain Bacteria; phylum Actinomycetota; class Acidimicrobiia; order Acidimicrobiales; family Ilumatobacteraceae; genus BACL27. The sequence goes on along the minus strand of JBAXAW010000009.1, from coordinate 20,644 downwards.
CCCGCACCAAGCAAGCATTAATTCTTTCGGCGCTAATGGGCGTCGAGAGCCTGATTCTTAATCAGGGCATCAAACCTTTTTTCAAGCGTGAGAGACCTACCGTCAAAGGTGACACGCGATTCAAAATTCGTAAACCGCGAACTTCGAGTTTTCCAAGTGGGCACGCAAGTTCTGCTTTTTTTGCAGCCGTTGTATTGACTCGCTGGTCAACTTGGCCCGCAATTGCCACATGGTTTGTGTTCGCAGTAATCGTCGCCACCAGCCGAGTCGCCGTGCGCATTCACCACGCCACTGATATTTTTGCCGGTGCTCTCATCGGTAGTGCGATGGGTCTGCTTGTACACCTTGCAATTTCGTTTATTTAAACCTCGCGCCCAAGCGCGTGAAGATTACGCCTCAGGCGTAGAAGCGGTTGCGCTGGTTGTCAACAACAACCGAACATCTAATAACAGATCAGCAACTTCGCCGGTTGAAACCAATTCGCGCTGCAACATTTCGCCAAGTGCCTTATCAATTACACCAAGGGCTTCGGTAATGACTGCTGCTTCACGTGAATCTGTCATGTGCTTTAACCTCTCGATAAATTTTTAAGGTACTTCAACTTTTGCTGGTGAACCGAAGGCTAGTGCGAGTAACACACTCGGCGACGGCTTTGCCCGCTAATTATGTCCGAAGCATGTCACATCGTTATTACAAGCACAGTTTTCCGAATGGTAGCGGTGCCCTGCTTGTGCGTAACATCACAATATGGATTTAGCCAATAAAAATACAGTTGTGACCGGCGCCGCAAATGGCATTGGAAAAGCAGTCGCTGAAGCATTTCATAGCCACGGTGCGCGCGTAGTTCTGGCTGATCGCGACCAAAAACTTTTGGATGAAGTAGTTGCGCAGCTAAACGCCAAGCGACCGAGTTCGGCTTTCGCCGTTGCGTGTGACTTATCCACCGAACATGCGAATGCAGATCTGGTTGCAAAGTCGAAACAATTTTTGGGCTTCATTGATCTTTTTTATGCCAATGCTGGTGTGGCGATGGGCACCGATCTCACAACCACCGAAGAAGCATGGGACACGTCATTTGCAATCAACGTGCATGCCCACCGATGGGCGGTGAAATATTTAATTGACGATTGGCTGGCGGCTGGTCATGGATATTTCGTAAGCACTGCGTCGGCTGCTGGTTTGCTCACTGCGATTGGTTCTGCGCCATATTCACTGACAAAACACGCTGCAATTGCTTTTGCCGAGTGGCTTTCGATTACTTACGGCAATCGTGGGTTGCGCGTGAGTTGCCTGTGTCCGCAAGGTGTCAACACAAATATGTTGCGACGCTCCGATGAAGCAATGGCAGCAGATAACGGCAATGTCGTGCGGGCTTCGGGTGTTGTGCTCGAACCAGAGCAAGTCGCCGAAATTGTTGTGGCGACGCTTCGTGAAGAAACTTTTTTGATTTTGCCGCATCCCGAAGTAGCGCAATTTGTCGCCAAGAAAGCAACTGAGCATCAGCGCTGGCTTGCAGGAATGCGCAAACTTCAACTTCGAACACTTGGCGTATAAAACTAGAACGTGCGTAATAATTTAGTCGCTGCGGGCGATGTAGAAAAATATCAAAATGATGGCGTTGTCGTGTTGCGAAGTGTTATCGGCGATCAGGCGCTTGGCGAACTTGCAATTGCAGTTGAACAAAACATGCAATCACCCGGGCCATGGGCCAATGAATATGCTGCCAACTCGAAGCAGGGACGGTTTTTCGACGACTACGTCAACTGGTCGCGATTTGACGCTTACAAAAACCATGCGTTAACTGGCGCGCTTCCGCAAATTGCACTTGAACTAATGCAAACAACATCGGGTCGATTCTTTCACGAACATGTTTTAGTCAAAGAAGCCGGCAACAACCAGGTCACGCCGTGGCACAACGACGACCCGTACTATGGCATCAATTCGAACAACAATGTGAGTTTGTGGGTACCGCTTGATCCGATTCCTGAAAAAATCGCGCTACGGACAATTAAATCGCGACGAGACTTCGACAAAAATTTTATTCCGCGAAGGTTTGTGGATCAAACTGCATATGTCAGCGATGCTCGCGGTTACGAACAATTTCCTGAGCCGCAACTACTTGACGAATCAACAGACATTGAAAGTTTTGCGGCGATGCCAGGTGACATCGTCGCGTTTCACTTTCGAACGCTACACAGCGCCCCAGCGACCACTGACTACAAGGGTCGCCGCCGCGTTATTAGTTTTCGGTATGTTGACACAGACGCAGTTTGGGCAACTCGCCCATGGAAGACTTCGCCACCACTCGAACCAAATTCATTGCGCCAAGGCGATTTATTAACTGACGAACGCTTCCCGTTAATCTCGCGTTAGCCGAAATTTGCTAGCACCGTCGAAAGTTCACGCCACTGACGCATCGGCAACGCAAACTGATCGGCATCAAGAACCTGCACAGACACATGTGACGCACCAGCATCCAGATGCGCCTTAATTCGATCTGTGATTGTCTCGAGTGTGCCCCAGGCAACAATTGCATCGACCATTTTGTCGCTTGGCATTTTGTCTGGGCCAGCAATATCTTCTTGCTTCCAACCAAGACGCAACAAATTATTTGCGTAGTTCGGCAATCGGTTGTACGTCAACATAAATTTTCTCGCGGTTTCGCGGGCTGTCTGCGGGTTTGTGTCGAAAACGACGGCGACTTCTGGTGCGAGCAATGCGTCTGGCCCGAGAATCTGTCTGGCGAAACTCGTATGTTCAACCGGCACAAAATATGGATGAGCGCCAATGCCCATCTCTGCCGAGAGTTTGAGCATCTTTGGGCCGAGTGCAGCCAACACTCGCCGTGGCGCAACAGTCGGCGCAGCACCAAAAAATAACCCGTTATCCATTGCGGTTAAATACTCGACCATCGCCGAATACGGTTTGTCGTAACTAGTTTTGTGAACTTTTTCAACCAGGTGCTGATGGCTCGCACCGATGCCTAGAAGAAAACGATTACCAAATGATTCTGTAAGTGTTTGCCAGCCGGCGTTCATCGTTGCGGCACTGCGCGCATACATCGAAGCGATACCGGTAGCCATTGTGATTTTTTTTGTTGCCTCAAGTAATACGCCACAAGATGCAAACGGTTCACGAAGTACTGCCTCTGGCACCCAGATGCAACGAAAACCAAGTTCTTCAAGTTCAACTACTGCTTCTTTAGCTTTAGACATCGGTTGCAAATCAAGTGCTGATGTCCAGATGCCAACACGGCCTAATCCGAATTCTGAGGGCTTTTCCATATCTGCCAACCATAATCGCAAATTGTGTTACACATCAGTTTGTGAAACACCGGTTTACGAAAAATCGCCTGCCGCAAAGACTTCTGATGCTGACCATCGTTTTGTCTTTCGGCTCTTCGTGCAGTAGCCCACAACAATTGCCGAGTGATATTGCAAGTGTGATCAGAGTTATCGATGGAGACACAGTTGTTCTGCGGTTGCAAGGCGCAATCGAGACTGTGCGATTGATCGGTGTTGACACACCAGAAACAGTTCATCCGACAAAACCTGTTGGGTGCTTTGGGCCTGAAGCCTCAGCATTCACACATTCGGTGTTAAAACCTAAAACTCAAGTGCGTGTGCAGCGAGATGTTGAAGCGCGAGATCGATATCAGCGGCTACTCGTTTATCTATATTTGATAGATGGCACATTCATCAATCAAGAGTTACTGCGACTTGGTTTTGCTCGAACGATGAACATCGCTCCGAATACGGCTTTCGCAACCAAATTTGCTTCAATTGAAACTGTTGCTCGCGAAAATCAAATCGGCTTATGGTTGAAATGTTAGCGATATCGGGTCAGCGGTAGCGTGAAACTGTGACGGCTATGAAAAAAAGTCTGGTTGAACAACTTGGGCATTCGCCGCACGCTCGCCTAGTTATTTTAAGTTGTGACGATCTTGGTGCATTTCACGCGGCAAATGTTGGCGTTTACGATTCACTAAATAAAGGTGTGGCGACTTGCGCTTCGCTAATGGTGCCGGCGCCGTGGGCGCGCCACGCAATAAATTGCTACAACGGCGAAGACATTGGTGTGCACCTCACACTGAATGCTGAACATGCAAATTATCGCTGGGGTTCAATCACCAATTCTCCGTCGTTGTCTTCAGGCGAAGGTGGGTTTCCGCGCACGATTGACGATCTTTGGGAGCACGCCGACCCTGCTGAAGTTTTGCGAGAGTGCCGCGCACAAATTGAACGAGCAATCGCATGGGGACTTGACCCAACACATCTTGCACCACATTTAACGGCAATTACTTTGCGCCCTGAGTTTTTTGATATCTATCTCGAACTCGCTGTTGAATTTCGTCTACCACTCAGGTTGCCGAGTTCAATTAACGAAGAACAAGCAGGGTTTCCATTTCGAAAACTCGCACTTGAAGAGGGTGTTGTGTTTCCAGACTTTTTTGATCACGACTGGCGCTATGGAAGTCGCCAAAGAGTTCTTCGAGCGCTAGACACACTGCAAGCCGGCGTGACTGAGATTCATATTCAACCGTGCATTGATACACCAGAAGTGCGGGCGCTCGGCGAAATCGCACAAAGTTGGATAGACGATTACGAACTTGCAGTCAACGATCAAGAAATTCGAGATGCAATCACAGCAAGCGGTGCAACGATGATCGGTTTTCGCGAGTTGCGTTCACTAATGCGAACTAGCTAACTAGTTAACTAGATTTATTATTTATCCCAGCGAATAAATCATCCTCAAGATGTTGTGCATCTGGTAAATAATTATCCAGACAAGACTTCGCTAAAATCCAATCTTCAAATGGATAGACCTCAGCAAGTTCTTCGTCGCTGAGACCAAACCAGAACGGTTCATTCTCGTCTACTTGCGTGGCGTGTGCTCTTAACGAACCAGAACGCGCCCAAAAATAATTTTCAATTCTAATTTTGGTTGTAATTCGATCATCCATGTTTGGTCGACTAAACCAATCTTCGTCATACGGCGATGAACCACGCAGTCTCAACAATGCCTCATGCACCGCTGTCAAACGCGAGCGCGACCAAACTGAGTAATACATTTTCAATGGTTGCCACGCTGCCCCAGCATCTGGGTACCAACTCGGGTCTCCAGCACGATCGAATGCCCGAATACTTATCTCATGCACCTTGACATGATCAGGATGTGGATACCCACGATGGTCGTCGTTATAAGTGACAATGACGTGAGGCTTTTCAGCCCGAATGAGTTTGACCAACCGACCAGTGGCTTCATCCATATCTGCCATGTGAAAACATTCGGGGTTTAAATTTTTTGGACTCTTGTCCATTCCTGAGTCGCGATAACCAAGCATATGTAATTCGTTGAATCCAATTATTTCAACACTCTTAGCTAGTTCAACTGGACGCACAGACGCCATTAATTTTTGTTGAGCAACTTCATCTAGCCCGTGAAACGGCATGCCTGGTTCTTTGAGCGCAGGATTATTTAGATCGCCTTCTTCTCCACCCGTGCAACAGACCAGCACAGTTCGTACTCCGGTTTCGCCGTACATCGCGAAAGTTGGCGCGCCTTTTGATGCTTCATCATCGGGGTGAGCGTGGACTGTCAATGCGCACAACTGATTGCCGTCTAAATCGTGACGTGGCGACACAGGCGAAATTGCTTTTCTCATCTCAAGCAGGATAGTGATCTGTAATGAGTACAGCGATGCCGTAAACACTGCGATATCGTAAACACAGTTCGATGATCACAAAAACTAATCAACTAGCGCGTAGCCGTGGCGCAATTTTCTTGCTTTGCGTGACCACTGTTGCGATTACCGCTTGTTCAACTGATGGCCGTGAACTTCGAGCGCCGGGCGCCGGACAAGGCGAATCTATAGAAATTGTTGAGACCACTGTCGAGACAACACCCGTCGCGCAAGATACAAGTTTGCAGGCAATTTTTACCGTGACCGGCACATGGCTTGACGGCGGCGCAATTGACTCGCGACACACATGTGACGGAGCAAATATTTCGCCTTCACTCAAGATTTCGAATACTTCAATTGATGCAAAAAGTTTGGCGATCACATTGATTGACTTGGCTGCGCCTGAAAAACCACTTTGGGTGATGGCGAATATCAGTCCAGATGAAACTTTGATCCAAGAAGGTGGGATACCGGCTGACGCAATTGTTGGCGCAACCACAAATGGCACCAAAATCAATGCTGGCTACAGCGGACCTTGCGCAACAGGCGGTGAAATGCATGAATATTTGCTTGTCGTTTATGCGCTCGACCAAATGCTTGAGTTTGAACCAGACCCAAAATCACTGAATGACTCTCGATTGTTATATGAAGCGATTCAAGCAAGCGCCTTCGATTCGGCTGAAACTCGGTTCTTCGCCCAAACCCCATGACACACGCCCTGCGTGTAATGATTGAGATATAGACCCGAACATCGCTTCCCTGCTGACGGCTTTGCCGATTTCGCTTTTTGAGACTGATACGGATGGTCGACTAGTTGCTGCCAACGATGCTTTTAGAACCCTTGCGCTCGCCGCAACACCGCTTGTGGTTGGAACAGCACCGTGGGTGAACGCACAACCACAAGAACGAACGGCTGCCGAACGCGCTTGGCAACTCGCAAAAGAAACTCAGACACCTTTTAATTTTGAGTTTCGCCTGTGGCAACCAAATGGCGAGGCAATGTGGATTTTAGTTTCGACGCAACCACAAAAAAATAATGCCGGTGTCGTGACTAGTCATATCGGCACGGCTCACGATGTGACGCAGGCAGTCGCTCGACGAATGTTGAGTGAACAACTCATTGGGCTGCTTGATGCATCTCACGATGCCGTATTGGTGTTTGATCGCAACGGTGCACTGATGTTTGCGAACGACTACGCACAGCAACTTGTTGGGATAAACGAGACGCCAGCAAATAGCGACGCGGCGATTCAAACTTTTATTCAAGCGATTCGTGATCAGTTACCGCGCGAGATCACAACTGGTACAACATCAAACCGTTGGCAAGGTGAAGTTGGATTTCGTAGCGCAGATGGAATAATGCGCACGCTCGATGTGGTTTTGCAGATTGTGCGCGACTCGCAAGGTGCGATTGAACATTATTCGTCAATTGCTCGCGACATAACCGAATCAAAACAAACACAAGATGAGCTTCAGCGTCAAGCCACTCACGATGCACTTACTGGTCTGCCAAACCGTGTTTTATTTCTACGCAAACTTGCAGAGGCACTTGATCGCTCGCGAACCTTAAAGCGGGGCGTGACTGTTTTATTTGTCGACCTAGACAAACTCAAAGATGTCAATGACACAATCGGACACTCGGTCGGAGATCAATTAATCGTCAACATGTCTAAGCGTCTTGTCAGCGCGACCCGACCATCAGATGTTGTGGCGCGCATCGGTGGCGATGAATTTGTGATTCTTTGCGATGGTCTTGGCGACGAACAAGTCGCAATGGATGTTGCCAATCGCATGAGAACATCAGTAACTGGCGAACAGATTTTACAAGGATTCGAAATTACAACCAGTGCAAGTATCGGAATCGCAATGGCTAGCGCTTCGCTGCTGGATGAAATGTCGAGTGCCGATGCCGCTGTCACTTTGCTACATCACGCCGACAGCGCAATGTATCTGGCTAAACAACGCGGTCGTGGCCGGTGCGAAATGTACAACGAAGAAATGAGCGCCAACGCTCGTGAGCGAAGTTCACTAAGTGCGCAACTCGAACGTGCATTGGCTACTAATCAACTATTTTTGGTCTACCAGCCAATTGTTTCAACACACACTGGTCGCATTGCTGGAGCAGAGGCATTGTTGCGGTGGCAACACCCAGAACGCGGTGTGCTGACCCCGCCAGTCTTTCTTTCGTTGGCCGAAGAATCTGGTTTAATTGGACCGATTGGCGATTGGGTTGGTCGTCAAGCGTGCGCAGACATGCGCCAATGGCTTGATGCAAAATCAATTGATAATTCTTTTGTAATGCACATCAATGTTTCGGCAAGACAACTTCGCGACGCAACATTTGTTGAACGGACAATGGCATCGTTGCGCGATGCAAAACTCGAGCCGCATCAAGTTGACCTCGAAGTCACCGAATCAACTTTGCTTGACGACAAAGGTGGCGTGATGCGCACGCTGAACGCGTTGCGGCGACTCGGCATCAAACTTGCAATTGACGACTTCGGTACCGGGTTTTCATCACTCGTTAACTTGCGTAACTTTCCTGCTGATTACTTAAAGCTTGACGGCACATTTATTCGCGACATTGGTTCGCAAGGCAACGATGACCCGATCGTGCGCTCAGTGATACAACTTGCTCACTCTTTAAATATGTCGGTTGTTGCAGAATGGGTAACCACAGAAGATCAATCTCAACGCTTGAAACTTTTGGGCTGTGATTTTGTGCAAGGCAATAAAATTGGTGTACCAGTAATTGGTGCTGAATTCTCGCCACTTGCCGCCAAGGCAAGAACCGCTTAAATTACAAGTTCTCTTTTGCTAGTTCTCGACTATTAGTTCTCGTCTACTAGTTCTGGGGCCGGGCCTGTGCCGCCGAAAAATGCGAGCACCGGAGCCGCATCTTTAGCCACGCGCAACACGGAGTCTTCACCGACGCGATCACCATAAACCGCGAGCGAGTATCTGCTGATTGAACCATCAGCAGCCGGCTTCACTTTTTTAGCAAATTCAGTTAAATCAAGATTCTCATCGGTGATGATTGATTTAGTGGCTCCAACAAATGCGCTTGATGCAGAAAATGGATTTGAGATCACACGAGTGAGTGCTGAATTCAACATTGCCGCAATGAACTGACGTTGCCGTTTACCGCGACCGATATCAGATGTGCCGTCAATCTGCCATTTATTTTCAACTTTTGTTTCAAAAAAACGACTGCGCGCAAACGCCAAGGCACGCACACCCTCTAAGTTGTGACACCCACCTGGCATAAAGAACCCTGTGTGTTTATCGCGCGACGGAAATTGCGTACAAATTTGCACTCCGCCGATTGAATCGACGAGTCCCTTGAATCCTTGAAAATCAATTTCTAAATAATGATGAATCGGTATGCCGAACTCATTTTGAATAGTACGGATCAGCACATCGGTGCCTAACTGATATGCAGAATTAATTCGGCCAGCCTTTTGGCCATCACCTAATTTGACCCACAAGTCGCGCGGAAACGAAATTAGCGCTCCGGCACCAGTGGCAATGTCATAGTGAAAAACCATCAGAGTGTCACTTCGACGCCCCGAGACTTCACCTTCGCCGCCGATTGTCGCGAAATCAGCATCATTAGGGTCTGCGCCTTCTCGCGAATCTGAGCCAACAAGCAAGTAATTCTCGAAGCCAGCGCTTGGCGCAGATAACGCAGACGATGCGACAAGGTCTCGCCTAACAGTGGCTAACTGAGATTTTGTTGATGAGACAATTTGCAGTGCACCAAGACTGCTGAAAACTATAAACAGCCCGAATGAAGTTCGCTTTCTAATTCCGCGATTATTTTTTGTTTTTGATCGCGACATGCGATTTCAAAGTTAGCCGTGATCGGCGTTGCGAAGGTGTACTACATCACCAGTGTCAATGACATGCCTCACTGAGTTTTTGCCAGTTTCTATAACTACTAATCGACCTTCAACGTCTACAGTCTCAGCTATTCCAGTGATAACAGCACCGTTGGTCAACTCAACTCTTACTGTTTTGCCAAGTGTTGCTAGTAGCGCGACGTATTTTTCTTGTTGTTCGGTCAAACTCAATTTTTCAATTTGAGTTATTTCGAGCAACATATTTTCGAGTAATTCAACCGGGCTCGGCGACTTCTCGATGAAAAACTCACTTAGTGAAACAGCCTCTTGTGGTGCCCAGCCAACATTGATACCGATACCTACAACAACAAATTGTTTTTGTTGATCGCCGACACTCAACATGCCGCCGAGTTTGCGACCATCTAATAACAGATCATTTGGCCACTTCAATTTAGTTATTGGCGCAGACGAGACATTCAGCCGACCGCTTGAAAACAGTTTTTGACACGCATGAGCCGCAGCAAGCGCAACAACTCGCGGCCATGACGTAAGCAAATTTGCTTCACTGCGAAATAAAAGCGAGACGAGAAGGTTCGTACCTGGCTTTGCTTCCCAAGTTCGGTCAAGTCGACCGCGACCAGCGGTCTGATTATCTGCCATTAAAACGCTGTAACTCGGCGCACCAGCAAGGGCATCAGCAAATAAATCTGTGTTTGTGCTGCCAGTTTCTCGTACTCTGCGCACAAACCAATTCTCGGGCCAGTTGTAATCGGTGCTTGTCATCAGCGAGAATAGTAACCCGTGTTAAAGAAAATCCTTATCGCCAACCGAGGCGAAATCGCAGTACGAGTAATCCGCACCGCTCGCGAAATGGGTATCGCAACGGTCGCTGTGTATAGCGAGCTTGATCGCAATGCGCTACATGTGCGACTTGCTGACGAAGCATTTGCGCTGGGCGGAACAACTGCCGCTGAGAGTTATCTAAAAACGGATGCGATTATTGAAGCAATCAAACTCAGTGGCGCCGATGCCGTTCACCCTGGTTATGGATTCTTTAGCGAGAATGCCGATTTTGCAAAAACTATTACAGATATGGGTGTCGCATTTATCGGGCCACCGCCCGCAGCAATAGTCGAAATGGGCGACAAAGTCTCTTCGCGCAAGGCGGCACTTCGTGGTGGTGCACCAATCGTGCCCGGCACAACCGAATTTTTAAAGAGCGCCGACGAGATTTTGGCGTTCGGCAAAAGCCATGGTTGGCCAGTTGCAATAAAAGCAGCATTTGGTGGTGGCGGACGCGGTATGAAAGTTGTACGTGACGAAAAGAGCGTGCAAGAAGCAATGGACTCAGCCCAGCGTGAGTCGAAAGCCTTTTTTGGCCGGGATGAAATTTATGTTGAGAAATATCTCTCGTGGCCACGACATATTGAAATTCAACTTGTCGGTGACACTCACGGCAATGTCGTGTGGGTTTCATCGCGCGACTGCTCGGCGCAACGACGCCACCAAAAACTTATCGAAGAAGCCCCAGCACCAGCATTACCAGATGGCGTAGAAGAAGAAATGGGTGCTGCCGCAGTAAAAGCAGCAAAAGCAGTTGGCTATTTCAATGCCGGAACTGTTGAATTTATTTATCAGGATGAAGAGTTTTTCTTTTTAGAAATGAACACGCGACTACAAGTTGAGCACCCGGTTACAGAACTGATTACTGGTATTGACTTGGTTGAGTGGCAAATTCGTGTTGCCTCTGGCGAGAAATTACCGATGACACAAAAGCAAGTTTTGGCGGCTCGTCGTGGTCACGCAATTGAAGTGCGAATCAATGCCGAGAACCCAACAGCCGGAAAGTTTTTGCCGTCGCCTGGCACGATCACAAAACTCACAACACCTGATGGTTTTGGTGTTCGATTCGACGGCGGCTACGAATCTGGCGACACAGTCAGCCAGTACTACGACAACCTAATTGGAAAGTTAATTGTTTGGGGAAAAGATCGTGAGACTGCGATTGCGCGAACGATTCGAGCGCTAGAAGAAACCAAGATCGAAGGCCTACATACGACGATTCAAGCTGATCTTGCGATTTTGCGTCATCCAGATTTCGCCGCGACGAAACATTCGACCAAGTGGGTTGAAGAGACTTTAGATTTATCGAAAATTATTTCAACGACCGGTGAGACACAGGCAAATGGCGATGGTCTCGTTGAAAAAAACACAGTTGTCGAAGTCAACGGTAAAAGATTTGATGTCAAAGTTTGGGTGCCTCCATTCGCCGGCGCAGGTGCACCAACAACAAAAACTCGATCTGCCTCGCGTGGCTCAAGTCAGTCTGCAACAGCCGCAAGCGGCACGGTCACTGCGCCAATGCAAGGCACAGTCATTAAGTTGCTCGTAGCTGAAGGTCAAGTTGTGACTGAAGGCGAAGCAGTTCTAGTGCTTGAAGCAATGAAAATGGAGAATCAAATTCAGGCAGACAAAGCAGGGACAATTAAGAAAATTAGTTGCAAGGCTGGCGACACCGTTGGTGCTGGTGATGTTCTGCTCGTTATTGAATAGCTATTGAATAACAGATAATTCGCACCTGTTGCTTCGGTCTGAACGAATTACAATAGCGACTATCTAATTAGAATGAAGCGAGCAATGTGACAACCGAAAACAATAATGAGCATCAAGACACCAGCCAAGTCCCTGACAGTCGATCTGGCTTTCAAGCTGAGCGCACTCGAAGACTTTCGGCGATTGATGAATTAAAAACGGCTGGCGTCAACCCTTACCCATATCGCTTTGATCGAACCCACACACTCGGTGAATTACGCGAAAAGTTTGCACCACTCGAGCCTGGCAATGAAACCGAAGAATCTGTTTCAGTTGCGGGGCGAATCATGCTCAAGCGAGATCAAGGAAAGCTCATTTTTGTTACGATCCGTGATCGCAGTGCAGATATTCAGTTATTTGTTTCTAAGTCAGTCGTCGGTGATGCACAGTTTGATGTAATCAATAATCTCGATCTTGGCGACTGGGTCGGTGCTCATGGTTTAATAATGACAACGCGAAAAGGCGAATTGTCCGTCAAAGTTTCGTCAGTTGATTTGCTTTCAAAATCGCTTCGCCCACTGCCCGACAAATTTCACGGGCTAACAGACATAGATACTCGTTACCGACAGCGCTATGCCGACTTAATCGTCAACGACGAAGCGCGTCGTGTGTTTGAAGTTCGACACGCAACCATTTCGAGTTTCAGAAGAACTCTTAGCGAGCGCGAATACATTGAAGTCGAAACTCCAGTTCTACACATGGAGGCTGGCGGCGCGCACGCTCGGCCATTTATTACTCATCACAACACACTTGACATGCAGTTGTTTTTGCGAATCGCACTTGAACTGCACTTAAAGCGATTGATTGTTGGTGGCATGGAGCGCGTATTTGAGATCGGTCGAGTGTTCCGCAATGAAGGGGTCTCAACACGGCACAATCCTGAGTTCACAATGATGGAGTCGTACCAAGCCTTCGCCGATCACACCGACGTTATGGAATTAACCGAAGTCTTGATTCGAAATGCCGCTCGGGATGCTCTCGGCACAACATTTGTAAATATTCGTGGCACCGAATTTGATCTTGCTGAACCGTGGCGTCGCGTGCGAATGATTGATCTTGCCAGTGAGGCTGTCGGCGAAAAAGTTCATCCATCACAAAGTGTCGACTCCTTGCGTGCAATCGCAAAGAAACACGATATTCACACCGAAACTCGTTGGGGCTCAGGGCGAATCATCGAAGAAATATTTGCTGAAAAGTCTGAGTCAACTTTGATTAAGCCGACGTTTGTGACTGGTCATCCAGTGGAAATTTCGCCACTTGCCCGTGTTGACAGGGATGATCCGTTCTTGACCGAGCGATTTGAATTGTTCGTTGGCACACATGAACTTGCAAATGGTTTCACAGAACTAAATGATCCGATTGAACAGCGTGAGCGATTTGCAGAAGAGGCAAAATCAAAAGCAGCCGGCAATCTTGAAGCCGGGACAATAGACGAAGATTATTTGCGCGCACTCGAATACGGTTTGCCACCAACTGGTGGTCTCGGAATTGGCATTGATCGACTCGTGATGCTTCTCAGCGGTGCTTCAAGCATTAGGGATGTGATTCTGTTTCCGACTTTGCGACCAGAGGTGTTCGACTCATGAGCTCTTTAAAACTCGCATGGGGTGTTGGCATAGCCACGGTTGCACCCAATGACTCGGTACTGGATGTTTTCTTTCGTCGACTTGGATGGGGCGAGAGCGCACCAAAAGAATTTCTCTCGTCTTTGCCCGAGTCACATACTGACCCGCGTCGAGGTGTTGGCATTGTTCCAGTAAATATTTCTATTGACACAAGCACTGCGCCGCGCGACGCATCTGATGCATATTTGAGATTGCATTTGATGTCTCATCGTTTGGCATTGCCTAATTCGATGAATCTAGATGGAATATTTGGTTTGCTAACAAATGTTGCATGGACATCACTTGGCGCCGTACCCGTTGATGTAATCGACGAAGTCACATACAACTTGCGACGCAACGGCGAACACATCACAATTCACGGTGTTGATAAGTTTCCGCGGATGACCGATTATGTTGTGCCATCTGGAGTGCGTATCGCTGACGCCTCACGCGTGCGCCTCGGCGCTCACCTTGCTTCTGGCACAACAGTTATGCACGAAGGCTTCTGTAACTTCAACGCCGGCACACTTGGCACTTCAATGGTTGAAGGTCGTATCTCTGCTGGCGTTATTGTCGACGACGGCTCAGATATCGGCGGCGGTGCCTCGATCATGGGCACACTTTCTGGTGGTGGCAAAGAAGTTATTCGTGTCGGCAAGCGATGTCTGCTTGGTGCAAACAGCGGGCTTGGCATCAGCCTCGGCGACGACTGCATTATCGAAGCCGGCCTTTATGTCACCGGTGGCACGCTGGTAAAGCTTCCTGACGCAACAATTGTCAAAGCCCGCGAACTTTCTGGCGCTAACAATTTGCTGTTCCGTCGCAACAGCCAAACTGGGGCCGTCGAAGCATCACAACGCACCGGCTCATGGGGCGGCCTCAATTCAGCGCTCCACAAAAACTAAAGCGCGCAGATTATGAAGTTTGAAGAATTGGCTGACCTCGTGCGGGCGCGGCGCACAGACATGATGGTTGACAAAGATCGTGCACTCGATGATGGAGTGCTTGAAAAACTTTGTGAACTCGCAATGTGGGCACCCAACCACAAGCTCACATTCCCAAGCGTGTTTGCTGCCGTTTCTGGCGATGCCCGTGAACGCTTAAGTAATTGCACCGCAGATGCAATGGCGCGCGAAGGTGACAAACCAGAAAAAGTCACCAAAGCCCGAACAAAGTTTCAGCGCGCACCGGTCATCTTGATAGTCGGCACAGAACTTGGCGACACGCAGTTGCGCACCGAAGAAAATCGCGATGCAGTTTCAGCGGGTATTCAAAACATTTTGCTAGGTGCAACAACTCTTGGTCTTGCGAGTTTTTGGTCGAGTTGCCCTAAAGGCGCCAACGATGACATTGCAAATTTCTGCGATTTCAAACCTGGCACACACATCACAGCAATGATCTATCTCGGTCACCCACAACGCCAAGCACCAGCAATCGAACGACCGCCAGTAAAACTTAAAACAATTTCGAATTAAACGCGCGTCTCAACTCGGTTGGTAAACGCCAAACACTTCGCGCAGAACATCGCTAACTTCGCCAAGCGTCGCGCTTGACCGCAATGCCTCTTTCATCGGATACAAAACATTGTCACTTTTGCGAGCCGAATCTTTTAATTTTTCAAGTGCTGCGGTCACATCGCTTTGATTTCGTGTTGCACGCAATTTTGTTATACGGGCAATCTGGTTGCGCTCAAGTTCTGGGTCAACTTTGGTCGGTACTGGACGCACATCATTTTCAATTTCAAACTTATTAACCCCGACCAACACGCGCGAGCCATCATCAATTGATTTTGTATACGAATAAGCCGACTCTTCAATCTCACCCATCTGAAACCCAGACTCAATCGCCGCAACAGCGCCACCCATAGCTTCAATTCGCTCGATGTACTCCCACGCCAAACGTTCAACTTCGTTGGTCAACGACTCGACATAATAAGAACCAGCAAGCGGATCAGGTGTGTCAGTGACCCCACTCTCGTAGCCAATGATTTGTTGTGTTCGCAACGCAATGCGTGCCGCATCTTCGGTCGGCAAACTCAATGCTTCATCAAATCCATTGGTATGCAAACTCTGTGTTCCGCCCAAGACTGCGGCCATACTCTGCACTGCAACCCGCACAATGTTGTTCTGCGCCTGCTGAGCAGTGAGCGTCGAGCCACCTGTTTGTGTGTGAAATCTCATCAATGCGCTCGCTGGGTTTTTCGCACCGAATTGCTGTGTCATGATCGTGTGCCACATTCTTCGGCTAGCGCGAAACTTCGCGACCTCTTCGAAGAAATTATTATGACCGTTCCAAAAGAAACTTAATCTCGGCCCAAAATCATCTACATCAAGACCGGAATCAATTGCCGCCTGCACATAGGCAATTGCATTAGACAATGTAAAAGCAAGTTCTTGAACGGCAGTCGAGCCCGCCTCACGAATGTGATATCCCGAAATTGAAATCGTGTTCCATTTCGGAACATGCTTGGCGCAATAGGCAAAAATATCCGTAATAATTCGCATTGACGGACGGGGCGGATAAATATATGTGCCCCGTGCAATATATTCTTTCAACAAATCATTTTGAATCGTCCCAGAAATCTCAGTTGACTTAACTCCGCGTTCTTCGGCAACTAGTTCATAAAGCAACAACAACACTGCCGCCGTTGAATTGATCGTCATAGATGTCGTCACTTTGTCAAGCGGAAGATCGGCCAACAACACGCGCATGTCTTCAATTGAGTCAATCGCTACACCAACTTTGCCGACCTCGCCAGCCGCACGCGGATGATCGCTGTCGTAACCCATCTGTGTTGGCAAGTCGAATGCACACGACAAACCTGTCTGACCAGCATTTAGTAAAAACTTAAATCGCTCATTCGTGTCGGCCGCGGTACCAAAGCCCGCATATTGACGCATTGTCCAAAGTCGATCACGATGCATCGTCGGATAAATACCCCGCGTATACGGCGCTACGCCAGGTTCACCCAAACGTTTCTGCGCATCAAAACCTGTGAGTGACTTCTCGTTATAAAGTGTCTCTACCTCGATACCTGAGTCAGTTTTTTTATCAGTCATAATCGCCCATTCAAGGCTACGAGTTCGGCTGCCTTGCTGCGACCACGGAGATCTCGATTAGCCATTCTGGTCGGGCAAGTGCTGGCACGGTTACGAGAGTGCTCGCTGCGCGATGCCCCGCCATCGCATGATCTCGTGCCGCCATCACTATTTTCAACTGGTCAGCCAGGCCGTCCGAGTTCACGACATATGTCGTCACCGAAACCACATCACTAATCGTCATTGAACCTTCCGCCAAAATTGCTGAAATATTTTGCCAGACAACATTTGCTTGCTCGCCGATATTCACTGGCACGCTGCCGTCACTCTTTGTCGGCACTACTCCCGACGTAAATACGAAGTCAGCACTCGCTGGCACATGCACGCCATGCGCATATGCCGCCGCTGGGGCTGCCAGTTCGGCAGGTTTCAACTCGCGCGAGATACTCAAGACCCTTCACGATAAGCCATAATTAATGGATGAGCAAAAACATCGTTGGTAATGAGAATCTCGCTGACATTCAAGTGCTCGAAAGAATTCAACAAAGAGTTCTCTGGCTCGCAGTTCGAATGGTTGACTATGCCAACCGCGAACGCGAGATACCCCCCGCGCCCGGCGGACGCGACGGCGAATTCAATGTAAAAGTCGGCGGACATATGGCTAGCAGTGCTTCAGTCGTCAGCATCATGACTTCGCTGTGGTTCGGTCACTTAAATGGCGACGACAAAGTCGCAGTTAAACCACACGCTTCACCAATATTTCACGCGATCAAATATCTCACTGGCGAACTTGACAAGTCATATCTAAAACGGCTGCGCACTCTCGGCGGCTTGCAGAGTTATCCGAGTCGAACTAAAGATCCGGATGTTGCTGATTTCTCAACCGGTTCTGTCGGGCTCGGTGCAGTTGCGCCGTTGTTTGCGGCAATGGTTCGACGATATGTCGACGCACATTTCTCACCGCGACCAGCAGCGCGTTTCATCGCACTCGTTGGCGATGCCGAACTAGACGAAGGAAACATCTGGGAAGCAATTGCAGACCCGGCGCTGCAAGGTCTAGGCAATGTGATGTGGATCGTTGATGCCAATAGACAAAGTCTTGATCGTGTTGTGCCTGGCATGAAGATAAAAAAACTTGCTGGTTTTTTCGCGGATGCGGGCTGGCATGTCATTGAAGCAAAGTACGGTCATAAATTACAGGCCGCATTTGCCCAACCAGGCGGCGAATCATTGCGCAATTACATCGATGATATGTCGAACGAGCGTTACCAAAGTTTGTTCAGTGTGTACGGCGCAGCCTTGCGTGAGAAGTTTTTGGTCGGTGCGCCTGCCGAAGTTATTGCTTTCGTCAATGACATCTCAGACGACGATCTAGCACCCCTCGTGCAAAACTTGGGCGGCCACGACATCGAAATGCTGCTTGACGCTTATCGCGAATGCGATCTGGTCACCGACAAACCGAGTGTTGTTTTTGCTTACACCGTAAAAGGTTGGGGATTGCCAATTGCTGGTGACCCACTTAACCACGCGGCGTTACTTTCTGAAACTCAAATCGATGACTTACGCAAACGCAACGGCTTAACCCTTGAAACTGAATGGGATCAGTTCATCAGTGACACCGAAGAAGATCGAGTGTGTCGCGCAGTGGGTGGCGACATCAACAACAAAGAGTTACCTGACCGACCAGTGCTGAAGATTCCAAATGAGGTCAGCATCGCAGTTGGTAAAAAACCAATGTCAACTCAGGAAGTTTTTGGTCGACTGTTAACTGGTCTCGGTGCAATCCCTGAAGTTGCTGAACGAATGGTGACAACTTCGCCAGACGTCAGCGTCAGCACAAACTTAGGTGGATGGATCAACAAGTTCGGCGTCTTTAGCTCAGACGAGAAACCAAATTATTTAGGCGATGATCGATTGTTGCGATGGAACGAAGGACCTCAGGGCCGTCACGTCGAACTCGGACTCAGCGAAATGAATTTATTTCTTGCTCTGCACGCTTTCGGTCTTGGTCACGAACTGCATGGCGAGCATCTACTACCAATTGGCACCGTCTATGATCCATTTGTTTGTCGTGGACTAGACGCGTTGATTTATGCCTTATACAACGGTGCACGATTTATTTTGGTCGGCACTCCATCTGGTGTCACTCTGGCACCCGAAGGTGGTGCGCATCAAAGCACTGTCACAACGTCACTCGGAATAGAACTTCCGAATATGACATATGCCGAACCGTGTTATGCCCGCTCGCTTGACTGGCTACTTTGCAATGGTCTTGAGCGACTCGGCACACTCGATGGCGACAGCATGTATTTGCGACTCTCAACGCGGCCGATAGATCAAGCACCTTTTGAAAATGTTTTGGCTGTGCGTGGCGCCGATGCGTTGCGTGCAGATGTTTTAGCGGGCGGATATCGCCTGCACGAACCAACAGATCAAACACAACCAACTGATTTAATTATCGCCGCGACCGGAAGCGTCGTACCCGAAGCACTCGCGGCAGCAAAACTTCTCGAGTTAGAAGGCATCAACGCCGTTGTGATTGATATTTGTTCACCTGACCGCATTTATCGTGGCTGGCGCAACGCCCAACAAAACGCAACCCGCCACGGGGTCACAACCCGTGATGTCGGTCATCTCGGACTGCTGTTGCACGAGTCCGAGCGACGCCTACCAATTTTGACGGTGCACGATGCGGCAAGTCATTCGCTTGCATGGCTCGGCTCGGTTTATGGGGCACGAACTGTGCCAGTTGGCGTAGACGAATTTGGCCAATCTGGCACAATTGCCGAACTATATGGCGTTTTTGATTTACTACCCGAGCAACTCGTTAACGCTGCGTTGCTTGCATTGTCGTAACCTGAAGTTATGGCAATCATTGAACAATCATCAGCTACGAAAAAAATAATTGACGGTATAGAACTGACTCCAAAAACAGTGGCACAACTAGGGCCACCTAAATTTGAAACATTTGAGCAAGAGCGTCAACATCGCAAAGAAAAACTTGCTGGCGCGATGCGAATTTTCGGACGTCTTGGGTTTGGCGAAGGCGTTGCTGGGCACATCACTGTGCGCGACCCGGAGTTTCCAGATCACTTTTGGGTAAACCCATTCGCAAAAAGTTTTCGCTATATGTCTGTTAGTGATTTATTGCTCGTCAACCACAGTGGCGATGTTGTTTACGGCTCGCAGCCCGTCAACCGCGCGGCATTTTGTATTCACGCAGCAATCCACCAAGCACGACCCGACGTAATTGCCGCCGCGCATGCGCACTCGCCATACGGCAAGTCTTGGTCTTCGCTTGGGCGACTTCTTGACCCGATTACACAAGACTCGTGTTATTTTTATGAAGATCACACAGTGATCACCGAACAAGGTGGCGCAGTTGTTGTCGAAATCGCAGCCGGTCAAGAAATTGCCGCCAAGTTTCCAAAAGGCAAAGCAGCGATTCATCAGAATCACGGCTTGTTCACTGTTAGCGACACTGTAGATGCAGCAGCATTTTGGTTCATCACAATGGAGCGCACCTGCCAAGCGCAACTGATGGCCGAAGCAGTAGGCAAACCAAAATTAATTCCACACGAGATGGCGAGTTACACCCGCGATCTGACTGGCTACCCTGCAGCAGGTTGGTTGCAGTTTCAACCACTGTGGCAAGAGATCTGTCGAACTGATCCAGATCTTTTCGATTGAGTTCTAATACCGCCTCGCGCGGATTAAATCGTTTTGCAAATTCTGCACCGCCTGAGGCGCTGTTCGTCGTCTCGGCAGTCGGTCAATACTGCGGCGCTGTAATCGCAGTTCGATTGTTTGATGACTTGGCGCCAGCCAGTGTCGCCTGGTTTCGCGTAATCGGCGCAGCACTTGTATTGATTGCAGTTTCCATTC
>JBAXAW010000008.1:0-28847 GCA_037142305.1 Actinomycetota bacterium | reverse complement strand
GTCTTGTTGTAAATCATTGGACAGTTGAGCGATTGGCGCGTGAATGCTCGTGGCCAGTGGCACGGGCAATGTTGCTTGCGGCGAGAAACTATTCAGGTGCCGAACTCGCGAATTTTGGTTCAGTGCATCGACTTGGTGAACTTGAAGATGCCATAAGTTGGGCAAATGAAATCGCATTGCTGGCGCCATTGTCAATAGCTGGTCATAAGGCAGCGCTAAACGCTTCATCGCGAGCGCCAGAAATTGATCAACTCGTGCAGTCGGCGCGTGATCGTGCGTGGGCGAGCAACGATGTTGAAGAAGGTCGCAGTGCGTTTATCGAAAAGCGCCAGGCAAAGTTCAAAGGCAATTAGATGACTAGCGATAAAGTCGTCGAATTTAATGATGTTGTGATTGTCTATGACAAATTTCCGGCTATTGCCGGCGCAACATTTTATGTCAACGCCGGAGAAATTATTTTGTTGCAAGGACCCAACGGTGCCGGCAAAACAACTTTGCTTCGGGCATGTGCGGGTCTTTTGCCAATCTCCCGCGGTAATGCAAATGTTTTAGGTTGCGATTTACTAAGCGATCGCTCGGCTGTTAGATCGCGTGTCGGCTTGCTGGGTCATGCAAACGGGTTATTTCAAGATCTCACTGTGTTAGAAAATATGTTGTTCTGGTCGCGACTAGTTGGTGCAAACAAGCTAGACATTGACCAAGCAATGGATGTGATGGGTTTATCGGGTCGTTTGAGTGAAACACCAGTTGCAAAACTTTCTGCGGGTCAGCGGCGCAGATGTGCACTCGCATCACTAATCGTGCGACGTGCGCAATTGTGGTTATTAGACGAGCCACACGCAGGGCTTGATGCGCAAGGCCGTGATGAATTAGACGCAACTCTTCGTGCGGCACGCGATGCAGGAGCAACTGTAATTTTTGCATCGCACGAAATTGAGCGAGCGCAGGCATTAGCGACGCGAAGTTTGTTAGTCACAACTGGCACGGTCAAGACAGCATGAAGAAAACAATTAGTAGAAGCCGCGTAATCAGCGCAGTGTTTATTAAAGACTTACGAATCGAAGCACGCAGTCGAGTAGTCACAAATCAAGTGCTGCCGTTTGCTGGCTTAATCATGATCATGTTCGCCTTTGCTCTTGACAACGATGATGTCTTACAACGCGTGGCTGGTGGCTTGATATGGCTGGCAACAATTTTTTCGCTCTTCGTAATCGTGCAAAGGTCTTTCGCGATTGACACAGATGACTCGGCACTCGATTCTTTGCGTGTTGCGGGCATTGATCTCTCGGCAGTATTTCTTGGCAAAGCAATCGCGCTGACTTTGCAGCTGATAACACTTGATGTGGTGTTGATTGCATCCGCGTTTTTGCTGTATCAAGTGCAAGTTTCAACTGTCGGTCTAGTGCTGTTAGTCACTTGTGTCACCTGCGCAACAACTGGATTGGGCTTCGTGGGTACGCTTTACGGCGGTCTCACTGCAGGTGCAAATGGTCGCGAAACTTTACTTCCATTGCTGTTATTACCGGTGGTGGCGCCGGTTCTCATTGCTGCAACACGAGCCACGGAAGCGGCTTTTGGCAGTGGTGGAGCAGCAACTTCTGAAGGTTGGGCCTGGGTTGGCCTGCTGACAATTTTTGCCGCAGTGTTTGGTATCGGTGGGTCATTGGCTTTTGGGCCGTTGATCGACGAATAATACGCACTAGTAGTTACGGAGTCAGTTTAAAAATGTCACAAACATCACCACAATCAGGGCAAAACGTTTCAAACACCGGCACACAGGCAACTCGTGTTATCGGCGCTCTCGCGATTCTCGTAATGATTTGGGTTGTGATCAGTGGACTCGTGCTAACTCCTGCTGATGTTGTGCAAGGCGAGTCAGTTCGAATTATGTATGTGCATGTTCCCTCCGCATGGATTGCTTATGTTGCATTCATCGTCACCGCAATTGCTTCAGCATTTTTTATTTTTAGCAAACGTCACTCGCTCGGTTTTGATCGCGTCGCTGGCGCGTCTGCTGAAGTCGGCGTGATTTTTATGGCAATCACATTGATCACGGGCAGTTTGTGGGGTCGACTTACATGGGGAGAGTTTTGGCAATGGGATCCACGACTCACGACAACGGCTTTTCTATTTGTTACTTACATCGGCTACCTAGCCGTGCGCCGTCTTGATGGCTCAATTGAACAGCGTGCAAAACGCTCTGGTGTGATCGCGTTGCTGGCAGTGCTTGAGATTCCACTTGTTCATTTCAGCGTTGTGTTTTGGCGCAGTCTTCATCAGCGCGCAACTGTTCTTGATCCAAATGGTGATGTCAAAATGGATGGCTTAATGCTGTTTACATTATTCAGCGGTGTAATTGGGTTCACCCTCGTGTTCATCTGGCTCGTATTACACCGCCAGCGGACAATGTTGTTGAGCGACATTGCAATTGAACGTGGAATCGATAACGCAATTCTTGAGCGCAAAAATGAAGGTGTAGGCCGCTAATGCAAAACGCTGGTTTTATTTTCGCTTCATATATTTTAACGATCGGGTCAATTTTATTGTTTGCGGTTGTTACTTTGCGTCGTGCCAGAGAGTCAGCAAAACTTGTTGAAGATAAACACAAACCATGGATCTAACACCACGACCACAAGCTCAGTCACCGAAGCGTCGTCGTATATTGCCGATCATCGTGTTGTCACTTGTTGGTATAGGTGGTGCAGTAATTGTCACTCAGTTTCTTTCTTCGGCAATTGACTATTACTGCAATGTTGATGAAGTGGGTGTGCGTTCTGGTTGCGACACCGTCAACAGGTTGCGAGTGCAAGGCACTGTTGAACAAGGCTCGTTAGCGAAAAGAGACAACACAACAGAATTTACGCTTGTGTTTAATGGCAAATCGTTAGATGTTATTTATGCTGGTGACCCTGGTGGAGTTTTTCAAGAATGTATTTCAGTGGTTGCTCACGGGCGACTTATTAATGGTGTGCTTGAGTCAAATCGAATTGAAGTTAAACACTCAAACGAGTACGAAGCAAAAAATAAAGACCGACTAGAAAAATCCGGGAGCGCGGCGTGCTCGCAAGCGCAGGGATAACCGGCACGATCGGACGCGCATTACTGCTCGTCGGTTTCATCGGCGCAATATTTGGCGCATTCGCCGCCATAACCGGCGTGCGAAATAACGAACCACGAGTTATCCGTTTAGTTTCGCGGTTTGCAGTGCTCGCGTTTGCTGCTGCTGTTGGAGCCTTCGCAGTGATGGAGTATGCAATGATCACTCGCGATTTCTCGCTTGCATATGTGCAGAAAGTTGGCTCGTGGTCAACGCCGGCTTTGTACAACTTCGCTGCGGTGTGGAGCGCACTCGAAGGATCGATCTTGATGTGGGTGTTAATCCTTTCGGGCTACACGCTGGCTGTATGTTTTTGGATGCGTAAGCGTTTGAACGAATCACTTGCCGCATGGGCGATGGCAGTGATGATGATTGTGCTGGCATTTTTTTTCTTAGTTTCATTTTTTCCAGCAAATCCGTTTGCACTTGGTGCACCAGGAGTTTTAGATGGGCCAGGACCAAACCCGTTATTACAAAATCACATCTTGGTTATGTTTCATCCACCGATTTTGTATCTCGGTTATGTCGGTGTCACTGTGCCATTTGCATTTGCAATCGCCGCACTTGTCACTGGTCGAGTTGGTGAAGGTTGGTTAATCGCGACACGCCGCTGGTCGCTTTTCGCCTGGGGTTTTTTAACTTTTGGTATTGCTCTGGGTAGTTGGTGGAGCTATGAAGTTCTTGGATGGAGTGGCGTTTGGGCGTGGGACCCAGTTGAAAACGCCTCGCTTCTGCCGTGGATAACGGGCACTGCATATATTCACTCAGTGCTGGTGCAAGAGCGGCGTGGAATGTTGCGTGTCTGGAATATCTCATTACTTGTTGCCACTTTTAGCTTGACAATTCTTGGAACTTTCTTAACTCGCTCGGGAGTATTAAATAGTGTGCACGCTTTCAGCGAGAGCGGTATCGGCACGTGGTTTCTTTCGTTCTTTGCAGTCGTATTAGTAGTTTCAGTTTTTTTGATTGGCTGGCGTGGCGACAAACTACGTAGCCCAGGCATAATTGACTCGCCGTTGTCGCGCGAAGCGGCATTCTTGGCGAACAATGTTTTATTCGCAGTTTTTGCGTTTGTTGTTCTACTTGGCACCGTGTTTCCATTAATTATTGAGGCGTTGCAAAATCGTCAGATCGCTGTTGGTGCACCATTTTTTGATCGGCTTACAGTACCAATTGGTATTGCATTACTTACGTTGATGTCTATTGCCCCGGTGTTGCCGTGGCGTAAAGCATCGGCTGAAACTTTGCAGACAAGATTATTTTGGCCGATGTGGTCTGGCATCGCAGCTCTCGTGGCGAGTCTTGCTTTAGGCGCTTACGGCCTGGCCCCGCTACTAACTTTCACTCTCGGTGGAGTTTCGGGTGGCGCAGCATTGCGACAAGTTATTCTTGCCACACGCCGACAAGGTTTGCGCGGGCTCGTAGGTCGAGCAAATGGCGGGATGATTGTGCACCTAGGAGTAATTCTTATCGCCGTCGCGCTTGGCGCATCAAACAGTTATAGCAAGAGTCAAGAACTCTCGTTAGTCGCAGGCGTGCCTGCAACTTTTGCTGGTCATAGTTTTGAATTGACTGATGTGATTGAAGTGCGCGACGATCGAAGCGTAAGTGTCAAAGCGCGCGTAATCGTTGATGGCGTCAAAACTTACGAGCCAGCAATCACTAAGTACACGCGCATCGGGATGAATGTCGGCACACCTTCTGTAAAAGTATCTCTGACAAGTGATATCTATTTGACTCTTGAGCCACCGGTGCGCCAAGATTCGAATACAGCACGTATCAAAGTGTTCATCAAGCCGATGATTACATGGCTATGGATTGGCACTTTGTTGATGGCTATCGGAACTTTTCTTGCGGCGTTTCCTGGTCGTCGGCGCCGACCGACCGAAGCAACGAGTGCGGAAGTTTTAGTTGTCGAGAAAATTCAAAATTAATCATGAGTTCTAAATATCTCGTCAAGATCGTGTCGAGTGTTGTTGCACTTGTTCTTGTGTCGTTACTTTGGGTTTTAATTATTTCTAAACCAAATAATGACCGAGTTTCACGTTCGACACTTCTTGGTCAATCCGCGCCATCAATTGTTACTGCGACAATTGATGATCAGCCATTTGATCTGCAGCGACGCAAAGGCTCATGGGTTGTTTTGAATTTTTTTAATTCAACTTGCGTTCCTTGTGTCAATGAGCATCATTTATTAGTTGATTTTGCTAAACGTGAAGCGACTATTGATAACGGCGCCGAGTTGTACACGGTTGTCAATGACGACAGCGACGATGCGGTGCGAAATTTCTTTTTGAAAAACGGTGGTGATTGGGCAAAGTTGAAAGATGAAAATGGTGC
This sequence comes from Actinomycetota bacterium, assembly GCA_037142305.1. Lineage (GTDB taxonomy): Bacteria > Actinomycetota > Acidimicrobiia > Acidimicrobiales > Ilumatobacteraceae > BACL27. Next base: position 23,410 of record JBAXAW010000008.1, on the reverse strand, counting down.
AATCGCGGTGGCGTTTGGTGTTGCTCGTGTTCCTGAAACTTGGGTTATTGATCCAAACGGGTTAGTGCGACTCAGAGTTACAGGCGAGTTGAGCGAAGGTTTACTTGAAGCGCAATTAGACAAATTGCGCGAAGAGTTCACATCATGAAAACAAGAAAATCTATTTGGCTAGCAATGTTTTTATTGGTCTGCGTGCTCTTGGCGTTCGGTGCGACTCGCTCTGGTGGTCCGCAGACCCAGCAAGATCGCATTGATCTAGTCACATCACATTTGGCGTGTCCAACGTGTTCGGGTGAGAGTGTTTTTGTATCGCGTGCCTCTGCCGCCGAGGCAATTCGCACCGAGGTTGCTCGACAAGTTGGTGCTGGCATTCGCACCGATGATGAAATCATCAGCTACATCGAGCAACGTTTCGGCAGTCAAGTTCTACTAGTTCCGCGGTCAACTGGTCTCGATTCGTTGGTTTGGTCACTGCCAGTAGCGGTTTTAATTATTGCGTTGTCGCTATTAGTGAGCGCATTTGCTCGTTGGGGTCGTCGCACGCCTATTGCGCCAAGCACCGATGATGAGACTCTGGTAAAAAATGCTCTCGCCGAAACTGCACAAGACAGCAACGAAAGTTAGTTCTTAGTGGATAAATCAGATGCAAACATTGAAAGTCTCGTAGATCAGCGAAAATTTTTACTTCAGTCGTTGCGCGATCTAGACGCCGAATTTAAGGCTGGTGATTTAGACCTTGATGATTACAACTCTCTGCGTTCAGATTATGTAGCCCGCACGGCACAAGTTATTAAAGAACTTGAATCACCAGAATCGAATGAGATTCACAGTTCGACGAGCTCAATTCGCGAGAATGCTAAATCAACTAAGAGAGCTCGTCAATCAATGATCACACTGTTGTTGGTATTGATAGTTGCTACAGGCACAGGCTGGTTAGTGGCGCAGCAGTCGGGTCAGCGACTGTCAGGTCAGTCGTTATCTGGCGGTATCCAAGACTCAACCGCATCATTATTGTCGCGAGCCAGAGCCACAAATTTCGTAGATCCACAAGCAGCAATTAAGTTGTATTCACAGGTACTTGGTTTAGACCCAGACAATGTTGAGGCACTCACATATCGCGCGTGGTTGTTAGCACTCATCGCTCGTGGTGCCGGCAGCGAAATCAAACAACTTGCATTTTTGTCGGCATCAAGTGACCTCGAGCGAGCGATAAAAATTGACGCCAGTTATCCAGATGCGCATTGCTTTCTTGGCATAGTTCGGTTTCGCCTAGCAGGCGATGCCATTGGCTCTCGCGAGCAACTAACAATATGTGAATCGCAAAATCCGCCAGCAGAAGTAAAAAGTTTTGTTGATTCAATCGTCGCAGAGGTTGACGCAGCGATTGCAGGTTGAGCTTTAAGCTAGTTATCACTGCGGCGGCGCTATTACTGCGGCGGCGCCATTACAAAGGCAGATTTGAAGCCGTTTTTTGTGCGATTGAGTACCCACACCGTGGCTTTGCGCCAATCTGGTTTAGATCCGATTTCCATTCCGCGTCGTTGCAAAATTTTAATTACTTCAGGAATCATGTCACCATGACTTGAGATCACTGTCGAATCTTTTGCATCTTCAAGAAGTTCAATCATCTTGGCAACATCACCGTGCTCAAATAATCGCTTGTCAGCAAAGATTTCAATTTTCGTTGCTTTGCTAAGAGGCTCGAGAGTTTGCATGCATCTAACAGCCGGACTCGAAATTAAAGCGCTCGGCTTTAGTTCAATAAGTTTTTCAGCAATCGCCTGCGACTGCTCCCAACCTTTGTCGCTCAGAGGTCGCAGGGTGTCTGGGCCATCCCATTCGCTTCGTTTTCCGGCTTTGGCGTGGCGCACTATGTAAAGAGTCACCGGCAAAAGTTATCTCATAAATCTTTGATTCATGCATTGTCAGAATTTTTAAGGCACAATTACACGATGGGATTCTTTGATCGAAATCGTGACGAATTAGCCGCAAAAGGTTTTGATGAATCTCGGCTTCCACCTGGGCAGTATTTGACTGATCGGTTTCCGGTGCTACACGTTGGTGATGTGCCAACTTACAAACCAGGCGAGTGGAGTTTGACAATTGATGGTTTGGTCGACAAGCCTTTTACTTTGTCGCTCGACGAACTACGTGCATTGCCTTCAACAGAAATCAAAACAGATATTCATTGCGTAACTAAATGGTCGAAGTTCGACATGATCTGGGCTGGCGTGCGAGTGCGCGATTTATTTGAAAAAGCAAAGATTTCAAGTAACGCGACGCACGTGATGGGCCATGCCGAATATGGCTACACCGCCAACGTGCCACTTGCCGACTTAATGCGTGATGATTCGCTAGTCGTATATCAATACGAAGGCGAAGACATCGAGCCGATTCATGGTGGCCCCGTTCGGCTATTAGTTCCACAGTTGTATTTTTGGAAATCACCAAAGTGGTTGCGTCGCCTTGAACTTTGTGATGCTGATGCCCCGGGTTTCTGGGAGCAAAACGGATATCACATGTATGGTGATCCGTTTTTAGAACAGCGTTTCTGGGGCGACTAGTTTCTTGAATAGTTTTTCTAATTAATTTTAATTAAATAGTCGTCGCACAAAAAGTGTCACCCATCGGCAATGATGATGACAATTCAGGATTCGTGTCGCCATACAAGGCAGTCAACATTCCTTTGACCATGCCACGGTCTACCGCGCAAATAACAGGATGTTCAATTGCGAGTTCGCCGAACGGGCAATGATTATTTACAATTCGTAATTGATTGTTGCGCTGATCGGTGTGAGCAGCAAAGCCGTGTGCGGTTAATGCATCGGCAACGGCCTGCATCGCAGACCGTAAAGACCTTTGAGTCGTAGTGATGTCGTAGCCAGTCAAACTTGTTGCCATCGCTCGACCGTATTGCTGGCCAACTTCTTCTGCCATCACAGTTGCCGCTTGGGGTGAAAGCAAAGTCAATGCTTTACCCAAAAGTGAAAGCACAAGGTCGTCGCTGCGCACTGGAAACTCCAAAGTTTGGTTTGGATTAGTCGCTCGGTAGTGCTTCGATGGTCGACCCGCTCCTGCGCCATCATTGCGCGAGACCTCAACTTCGAGATAGCCACCGGCCGCAAGTTTGTCTAAGTGATGTCGGGCGACATTTGGGTGAAGTTCAAATTTCTCGGCAACTTCGCTTGTAGTAACGCCGTTTTCGGTTTCACGAGTGAATAAATATATTGCTCGACGAGTTGGGTCACCGAAGGCAGATGTGATTGCCGACACGGTCGCAGTGAAGTCACCATTATTAAGTTCTTTAGTTGCGCTCGGCGGTTTAATAGCCACAACGGATATTCTACCTATGCTCGTAGTGTTAATTATTAACACTGATAGTTCGAATTGATCGGAACCAAACCCACTATGTCTTTGCCAAATATTGAACAGTTAATTGATGCGCTGCGACCAGTGCAAGACCCAGAACTGCATCGATCAATTGTTGATTTGGGCATGGTGCGCGATGTTGAAATCAATCCATCGGGCGCTGTATCGCTAACAGTTGTGTTGACTATTTCAGGTTGTCCGCTTCGAAACGAAATTCAACAGCGAGTCAACACGGCATTGCGCGCCATTGATGGGGTAAAAGATGTTGCATTGAACTTTGGTGTGATGACAGATGCCGAGCGAGCCAAAGTGCGCGAACTTGTGCACGGTGACCCAGCCGCGACCGCGGGCAGCACACCTGCTCAAGGACACTCTGAGGGACGAAAGATTTCGTTTGCGCAACCGGGTTCAAAGACTCGCCCAATTTTAATTTCGTCGGGCAAAGGTGGTGTTGGTAAAAGTAGTGTCACAACAAATCTCGCGGTCGCACTTGCAACGGCTGGTTATAAAGTTGGCGTCGTTGATGCCGATATCTACGGATACTCGATTCCGCGAATGCTTGGCACTGATCGCGATCCAGTTGTTATCGACAATATGTTGTTGCCGCCAGAGGCGTGGGGTGTGCGTTGCATCTCAATTGGATATTTCGTTCCTGAAGGTCAGGCAGTTGTATGGCGCGGACCAATGTTGCACAAAGCACTCGAACAATTTCTCACAGATGTTTATTGGGATGAACCAGATTTCTTGCTGATTGATATGCCGCCAGGTACTGGTGACATCGCGTTGAGTCTCAGTCAGTACCTGCCGCGCGCAGAAGTTCTTGTCGTTACTACGCCACAGTTGGCTGCCCAAAAAGTTGCACGACTCTCGGCAGCGATGGCGGTGAAAGTAAATCTTCCTGTGCGCGGAATCATTGAAAATATGTCGTGGTTTATTGGTGAGGATAAAAAGCGATACGAATTATTTGGTTCGGGTGGTGGGCAATTGCTGGCTGATGAATTAAAAGTTCCGTTGCTGGCTCAAATTCCACTTCTTGAAGAACTTCGTGAAGGTGGCGACACTGGTCGACCAATTTCAGCAATTTCACCAGAATCTGAAGTTGGTCTTATTTTCGCTCAACTTGCCAAGCGAATTGCCGAAGATATGAAACCAAAGAAAGTTTTTAGCGCTGCGCTCAAAGTTAACTAGTCAACTCGAGAACTATCTGATCTTCGCCTAGTGTGATCAGTATTAATAAAATAACAACATTAAAATTCAACGAAAGAAGTACAAAGTGGATATTCGAATTGGCGTGACGCAAGCCCCGCGAGAAATTTCTCTTGAAATGGCAGACGACGAAAAAATACATGCCAAGATTCGTGCCGCTGTTGAGGCAGCACTTGAAGGCAAGTCGGCTGTTCTTTGGCTGACCGACAAGCGTGGCAAAGAAACTGCGATTCCTTCAGCGAAGATTGCTTTTGTCGAATTTGGTGCACCAAACGGTGACCGCAAAATGGGATTTGGCAGCTGACACTGCCCGCTTTGTTAGACCGCCAACTTCTCTTCATCACGGGAAAGGGCGGTGTCGGTAAATCAACTGTTGCCGCATCACTTGGTAAAGCCGCTGTCGCTCAAGGTAAGCGAGTTTTATTGTGCGAGATGGATGCCAAAGGTGCATTATCAACTTTGCTTCAAACAAGTGAACTGAGTTTTACTCCGCGCGAGGTCTCACCGAATTTGTCAGCGATGACAATGAACACGCAAGATGCTCTACGCGAATATGTTTCTATTTTTTTGAAGACTCCATTTGTTGCGGCAATTCCTGGTCTGGCTGGAATCTTTGATTTTGTCGCCGACGCTGCGCCGGGGGTGAAAGAAGTATTAGTTGTTGGCAAACTTTGCTACGAAGTTCGTAAAGGCAACTACGACATTGTGATTGTTGATGCCGAATCAACTGGGCATATTGTTGCCCAAGTTGCAGCCCCGACTACGTTGCGCAATTTTGTGCCACTTGGGCCATTGAACGAACAAACACTGTGGATGACGGCAATTCTCGAAGACTCACAAAAAACAGGAGTCGTCGTAGTAACAACTTGTCAAGAGATGGCAGTTAACGAGGCCTTAGAGCTAGTTGAGGCATTGCAAACAAAAACTAAAGTCGACACCACCGCAGTAATCGTCAATCGTGTGCCTTCAGAAATTTTTACAAAGTCACAAGAAATAGTTTTCAATCAACTGAATCAGGTTGCAATAAAATCCTTTATTGCTAAGAAAACTGGCTCAAGCATTGATCTCTCGCTTCAGGCAACGGGGCTGGCTCGGGCTCGACGCAATCTCGCAACACTTCACATAACTTCTTTGCGCAGTGGGCTCGGCAAACTTGATCCGATTAAAGAACTATTGCTGCTGCCAGATTTTTCATATGAACCTAAAGATTTACTAGTCTCAAAATTATCTAGCGAACTTGAAGCAGAACTCTCATGACAACAGTTGCTGAATTGATTCAACGCGACGGGCTAATTGTCGTATGTGGCTCAGGTGGCGTGGGTAAAACATCAGTTTCAGCAGCATTGGGTGTGCTGGCTGCAACTCAAACCGAAAAGCGCGTATTGGTCTTGACCGTTGACCCTGCCAAGCGACTCGCCAATGCGCTTGGACTTCGTGAGTTTGGCAATGTTGAGGTTCAGATCACAAGTGAATTGTTCAAAACGAGCAAAACAAAGTTACGCGGGTCACTATCAGCGGCGATGATTGACACGAAAGCAAGTTGGGATGATCTAATTTCTCGCCACGCACCAGACGAGGCAACTCGAAACAGCGTGCTACAAAACTCGCTGTACAAAAATCTCACTGAAAGGTTTGTGCATAGTCACGATTACATCGCAGTTGAGCGCTTGTATCAAGCGCACTCTTCTGGTGCCTACGATCTGATAATTGTTGACACACCGCCATCACGAAATGCTCTTACTATTTTGGATGCACCAAAACGAATGCAGGACTTTTTTTCAAGCCGACTACTTAAGTTGTTGACAGTAAACTCTCAGTGGCAGTTACTGACACTTGCAGCAAAACCGTTTTATGAAATCGCCGACCGGTTACTCGGTAAAGGACTGTTGCGAGATGTTGCCGAATTCTTTACTTTATTTAGAACAATGGAGACTGGTTTTGTTGAACGAGCCAAAAAAGTTGAGGCTTTGTTGCACGACTCTAAAACTTCGTTCGCAATCGTTACTACTCTTGAAGACGCACCACTTAGTGAAGCTGAGTTTCTTAGCGTTGCACTCAAAGATCGTAAATTCTCAACTCATTTGGCGATTGCAAATCGAGTAATTCCAAAAGAACTGCAAGGTGAAGTGTTAGTTGCGCAGGCACATGTTCTCAAAAATTCACTAAAAAACACCGAATTTATTAGCGAACTAGCTGATGTGTTAGCTAATACAGACACAGCTTCAGACGCATTTTCAAACATGGATGAAGCGAATCTCTCGAAACTTTTAACCCAGACCTTAGAGACAATTCAAAACTATGCCCAAGTCACAACAAAGATTTCCGATATGCAGTCTGCGTTATTAGGCCGCGTCGCAGGGTTCGCCGATCATTTCACTGTTGCGCCAATGCTTGAAAGTGATATTGCAGACATAAATGGCTTGGTCACACTTGGTGAAAATCTAAATATCGTTTGAGCCAACACTGATCAGGCAGACTTAGAGCACCAACTATGCCAACGCTCGTCGAAATCGCTCACGAACTCGGCAACACTGCTGAGCGTGAATTGGCCCACCTTGGTGCGTTCGTTTCTGAGTGGGGAATGCTTGCAGATTTTTGTTTCGCCGACATGCTGCTTTATCTGCCGACGAAAGACAAACAATGGATTGTTGCTGCACAGGTGCGGGCTGCCACTGGTCAAACACTTTACGAAACTGATTTAGTCGGTTTGACTGCCGATCTAGACAAGACGGCGTTGACCGCTCAAGCATTTACAACACAAAAAGTTGTAACCGGTGAAATTCGTGTTGTGTCGCAGGTTGACCCTGTGAGTTTGATGGCGATTCCTGTGCGCTGTGATGACAGAGTCATTGCCGTGTTGACTCGCGAGTGGTCAACACGCAGTGGTCGAAAACCTGGACAACTCGAACGAACTTATCTAGCGATTTTTGATGATTTCACGAAAATGATTTCGACCGGATTATTTCCATTTGAAGGTCGCGTCGCCGACGCAACTGTAGCTCCACGAGTCGGTGACGGTGTGATTGTTTTAGATGCCGATGCTCGCGTTCGCTATGCATCACCTAACGCAGTGTCGGCAATGCACCGTGTTGGAGTAAACACAAACGCGGTTGGGCAAAGTTTGGCAGAACTTGGAGTTGCACAAACTGCCGCAAGAAATGCTTATGAGCGACGCGAGCCAGTTGTTGAAGAATTTGAACAGACTTCTGAAGTCACATTGCTAACTCGCACCATACCGACACTCAAGCGACTCGGTCGCGGTGTTGTCGTAACCGGTGGCGTGGTGTTGTTGCGCGATGTTTCAGAGTTGCGTCGCCGTGATCGGTTGCTGCTTACAAAAGATGCAACAATTCGTGAAATTCACCATCGTGTAAAAAATAACTTGCAGACGATTTCATCGTTGTTGCGACTTCAAGCACGCAGGCTCAAAAGCGAAGAGGCAATTTCTGCGATTGCCGAATCGGTGCGACGAATTCGAACGATCGCACTCGTTCATGAAACTCTGTCGCATGAGGCAGGCGAAGATATTTCGTTTGTCGAAATCGTGCGGCCATTGTTAAGACTTGTCGAAGAAGGACTGCAATCAACTGATCGGCCGGTTAAATTCAGTGTTCAAGGAGACGGCGGGCGATTGCCTGCCACGATCGCGACGCCGCTATCAGTCGTGATTCTTGAACTTTTGCAAAATGCGGTTGACCATGGGTTCCCAGAGGGCAGTGCAGGTGGGTCTGTTCTCGTGACACTCAGTCACGATGACGAATCATTAGATATTCGTGTGACTGATAATGGTCGTGGACTGCGCAGTGATTTCGATATCAAAACTGCAACTGGACTGGGTTTGTCGATTGTTCGAACGCTTGTAACTACTGAATTAGCAGGCACAATTCAGATGCGACCAGCTTTGATTGACGACTCAGTTGGCGATCTCAAAATCGCGACCGATGGAGTAGGAACTGTCGTTGATCTAAAAATTCCGTTTACAGGAGAATAAATTATTTTTTCTGCGTCTGTATTGAGGATATTAACGAATTAGGCAAGTAGGCGAGAGCTTCGTCGTTCGGCTGCTCGCTGGCGTCGAATATCTCGGCGCTCATCTTCTGACATTCCGCCCCAGATTCCCCAGTCTTGATTAGTTTCAAGAGCGAAATCTAGACATTTTCCGCGAACTAAACATTCATCGCATACGATTTTGGCTTCAGAAATTTGTACTAGTGCGTTACCGGTTGTGCCAACCGGAAAAAACAATTCTGGGTCGGTGTCTTTACAAGAAGCCGCTCGCCTCCATGAATAGTCCGCTGATCCAAGGGCAAGGCTTGTTGCGAGAAAAGACATTTATTACTCCCCCTGAATTAAAGAAACTTATAAATCTGAACTTACTTTGCTCAGACTAGAGAGCAATTAGCGAGTTAGCAATGAAAAAAGAAAATATTAATTAGTTTTTATTTTGTGTAACTCGCGAACCTATTCTTGTAGCCTGCGGGCGTGACCCAAGTTATGGCACATCGCGGTGCTTCTAAGGTCGAGCAAGAAAATACAACCATGGCATTTCATCGAGCCCTTGAAATGGGCGCAAATGCTGTCGAACTAGATGTTCGCCGTTGTGCAACTGGCGAACTTATCGTGCACCATGACGCCAGGTTGAGTGATGGTCGCGTAATTCTTGCAACCAAAAAAGCTGATCTACCAGACTTTGTGCCGACTCTTAATGAGGCGTTAGATGCATGCGGTTCAATGTGGGTAAATATTGAGATTAAAAATGACTCGAGCGAGCAAGACTTTGATCCAAGTGAGCGAGTTACTCGTGAAGTCGTTGAATTCTTGAAGCAGCGCGGATCGATCGAAAAGTGGCTAATTTCATCCTTTCGCCGTGAAACCGTTGATACTGTGCGAAAATTAATGCCAGAACTTAAAACAGCGTGGCTGGTGATGACTATTGATAATGCAGAACTTGAAATCATTGCTAAACAAATGGCAGACCAAGGGCATTATGCAATTCATCCATGGGTTAAATCGCTAACCGAGCAACTTGTAATCGTTTTTCACAAGCACGGATTAAAAGTCAACACTTGGACATGCGACAACCCATCGCGGATGAAAGAACTAATTGACTGGGGAATCGACGGAATCTGCACCAACGTGCCCGACCTCGCTCTGCAAGTCGTCAACACGCACCACTAATTAGTATTCGCTGATTAGACGATTATCGGTTTAACTAGTCGCAGAGCATCAGGGCAGTGTTCAATGTGTAACGAAATTTGCTCGCCTAGATAATCGCCGTCTAGTTGATACGGAAACGGCGCTGGGAAATTAATTTTTATATCCTCAACATCTGTTTGAATATCAACACCAGAAGAAACGCTGATGCCTTCGGTGCGTATTGCTTGCAACATCGTGCGCACCATATGCGGAGTTGTCAGTTTTCTAAAAGTTACGGCGACAAGTTTCTTGTCTAAAGATGCCGCGGCCGATAAGTTCACGGCTTTTTTACCAATGTATGTGTACGGATTTGAGTTGAGAGCAATAGTGAGGTAACCGTTTGGTATTTTTCGTCCGTCAATTTCGACATTGAAGTGTGGAAACTTGCGGTCGTAGGTTGCGAACCATGCCTGCATCGCCGAAAAGGCAAACAGTGGCTGGCCAATAATCCTCTTGAGTGAAGCCCGGCGCTCAACAAGTTCAACAACTGCAGCGTCAAAACCGATGCCAGCATGAAAGCAGAAATAGCGACCGTTGGCGCGCCCCAGACTGATCGGGTGAATATTGCCATGATCAAGGCCGGCGCTGAATTGTTGCAGGGCAACGACCGGATCATTGGCTGCGCCAAGACTGCGCACAAACACATTTGTTGATCCACCAGGCAACATAATTAAAGCCGTGTTGCTTCCGGCCAGACCAGTGGCGACTTCGTTGAGAGTTCCGTCACCGCCAAAGGCGACGACCACTTCGACACCCCGTTGAGCTGCGTCTTGGGCGAACCTTGTGGCATGACCGCGTTCATTAGTTTCAACAACCTGAACGCTGTGATGGCGTGAGAGGTATTGATGTACCGCAACCGTGTTACGCGGAGTGACACTGGATGCGAACGAATTCACAATGAGCAAGATCTGCAAGATCTTTTACGGTATCAGCGATTTGTGAGGAGATTTTTGCGTGGTTGTGGGTGAGATTAACGGTAAGAATATAAGTCATGAATATCGTCGTATGCGTAAAGCAAATCCCAGATCCAGCCAGCCCAGGTGCACTTGACGCCTCGACACATGCTTTGAAGCGTGAAGGCAAATTAATTCTTGATGAGTCAGACGCCTACGGTGTTGAGATGGCGTTGCAACTTGTAGCAACAGCCGGCGCAGGAGAAGTAAATATTGTTTCTATGGCGCCGAATGGTGAAACATCCGGAATGCGCACTGCGCTTGCGATGGGTGCGGCAAAAGGTTTACTCGTAAGCGATCCTGCACTTGCTGGTTCGGATGCATTAACAACTGCAAAAGTTTTGGCAGCGGCGATTACAAAACTTGGCGGTGCTGATCTTGTTATTGCAGCAACCGAATCTTCAGATGGCTACACCGGCACAGTGCCAGAACAAATCGCTGAAGTTTTGGGTTTGCCTTCTGTGACTTTTGCAAAGAAAGTAAAAATTGAAGGATCAGTTTTGAAAGTTGATCGTCAGAGCGAGTCTGGTTACGACGAAGTTGAGTGCACACTGCCTGCAGTAATCAGCGTTACCGCTGGTGTCGTTGAACCGCGTTATCCAAGCTTTAAAGGAATCATGGATGCAAAGAAGAAGCCACTCGATGTGGTAACTGCTGGTGATCTTGCCGTCACGCCAACAGGCTGGGCTGGCGCTGGTCAAAAAATTGTCAACGTAACTCAAGCCGAAGCGCGTAAAGCCGGCGAAGTTATCGAAGACGACGGCGAAGCATTTGGCAAAATTGTTGCATTTCTTGAAAATTTAAAGTTGATCTGAAAATTCTGATAGTAGCTCATAGTAGAAAGACAAAAACTTATGGCAATTAACAACATTTGGGTATTCGCACAAGGCACTGGCGGTGTTGCCACAACTGGCACACTTGAGTTGCTGACCAAGGCCCGCTCTCTTTCGAGCAAAGTCACCGCCTTTGTTGGCGGCGATGCGAGCGGATTCGCGGCATCACTCGGTGAACATGGTGCGACAAAGATTTACGCAACAGGAGACCTCGCTGGCAAGTTGCCAGGCGTCGCTCTTTCTGCAGCGATGAAGACGATTATTGATGGCGGAGATTCGCCAGATGTAATTATGTTTCCGCAAAATTACGAGGGTCGCGACACGATGGCCCGATTGTCTGTCAAATTAAATCGCACATTGTTAACCAACAACATTGATATTGCTGATTCGAGTGACGGTGTAATCGCGACAACGCCAGTTTTCGGTGGAAACCTTTTGGTCGCAACCGCGTTCACGGGGCCAGGACCACATTTAGTTTCGTTTCGACCAAAAAGTTTTGTTGCCGAGCCTGCATCGGGCGGTAGGCCTGAAATAGTTGCTGTAACCGTGCCTGATTTGGGCACGCAAGGTGGCGCACGCGTAGTTGCAGTTCACACCGAGCAAACAACTGGGCCAAAACTTGATGAAGCAGCAATTGTGGTTTCAGGTGGACGCGGACTTGGTGAAGCCGGCAACTACTCAATGATTGAAGATCTCGCAAAACTTCTTAAGGGTGCACCCGGTGCATCACGAGCCATCGTTGATGCTGGTTGGGTGCCGTACTCATACCAAGTTGGTCAGACGGGCAAAGTTGTTAAGCCAAGTGTTTACATCGCCGCCGGCATTTCTGGTGCCACGCAACACATGGTTGGCATGAAAGGCTCGAAGAACATAATCGCGATCAATAAAGACAAAGAAGCGCCAATTTTTGGAATCGCTGATCTCGGTATTGTTGGTGACGTTCACAAAGTTTTGCCAAAACTTATTGAAGCCCTCAAATCTCGCTCGTAAAAAGCGACCTGTGGCGTAACTGCCGACTTGTTTGACTTAAGTTATAAACGTGGTAACTAAAAAGAAAATTCTTGTTGTCGCGGGAAACCTCTCGCATCTTGACCAGTTTGTAATTCACGGATTTTTCAGAGAGCTATCAGAATCTGCAGACGTTTTGCTGGCATTGCCTCAATCAGAGATTGAAGGCGAGCGTTGGGCGAAGCTTCCGGGTGAATTTAAAAATAGTTTTGAAAAAGTTGTGCCCTACAAATATGATTCGAAATCAAAAAAAACTGGTTCGCAGTTGGGTGAAGCCTTAACTTTTAGACACAGAAATCTTGCCTCTGGTTATCGAACACGTTTGAGAAATAAATTTTTCATGGACCTACGAGTACCAGATAGATGGCAAAATTTTTCTGGTATTGCGGTGATGTTTAAAAATCGTGGTGAGGTTTGGCAAAGAATAATTAAAGAGTTTCCATCATTTGTGCGTGGCACTAGATTGTGTTTTTGGCTTTGGTCGCGAATTGCGATTTCGAAAATTTGTAAAAATTGTGGGCTAGCTGAACTTTTAGCACAACAATCACCAGATGCGATTGTTATCCTCATGCAGCGACAGGCCGGCTTCGTAGTCGCGGCAGTTGACGCTGGCGCCCGAGCGGGCATTCCGACACTGGTGATTCCTGTGAAGTGGGATAACGCATCGTCTAAGAGCCCGTTAGTAAAAAAGCCGACTCGAATGTTGGTTTATAACCGGCAACTTGTTGCAGTTTGTTCGCACATGCACAAGATGACTGCAAACTCGATAATTGCAATTGGCAGTGTTGAGGTCGGCGCTAAAAGAGTTATCGCAGCGTCGAGTCAGTCAAAAAACTTAGTTCTCATTGGCAGTACTACCGATGCTTCGAGTTCGGCCCCATGGCTCAACTGTGTCAGCGATGTACTTTCTCAAAAAAGTAAGTCAAAAAATCAGATTAAAACAATCTGGCGACCATACCCAACTGGTGATTCAAAAAGTTTGAGTTTCATGAACGAGTTTGTTGCATCGCATAAGCAAATCGAACTTGATGACGACATAAAGCGGGGCATGTCTCATCGTGCCCAAAGTATTTCTTTTGATGATGTATCGGCGGCGTATTTTAGATATTGCGAACTACTCAATTCGGCGGTGGTGGTTGTCTCAGAGGGAACATCGGCGATTGTTGACTCACGTGCGAGAGGAATACCAGTAATCTTGCCGGCTTTCAAAAAAGATGCTGTGATTGGCTCGCAATGGTGCAATTTAATTGGCTACGAGCATTTACGCGGGCTTCGTGACACAACTGGAGTATTTATCGCCGAAGACGAATCAGAACTAGAGAGATTGTTGATTGATTTTCTAGAAAACCCAAGACGTATAGAACCTGACAACTCGGGCGAAAATATTTTTATAGATCACCGAACTTATGCGCAACGACTCTTGGATGTTGTTGACGAAGTATTAATCGACACAGTTTTGGTCGACGCAAGTAAAAACAAATAACCGCTATACGAGGGGCCACGGGTAGTGGCGACCTGAGGGGTCGACCGGAAACTTTGCGCCGTCGAGCAACCAATTCGCGCGCTCGGTAATCGCGATAACTTCTTGCTCGTTGAGCAGAGTTGCAACTTCAAGTGGCACGGTCTGAGTTAGTGGCTCAATTTTTTCGAGTAGTGAGTCGGCGACTGCTTCGCCGCCAAACTCCCAGATTACTGTTCGAATTTTAAAGTCTTGGGCAAAGCACAAGCCGTGATCGATTCCCCAAACGCGTTTATCTTTATCAACTAATACGTGGCCAGATTTTCTATCGGTATTATTTGCAACGATGTCAAATGCACACATTGCTCGAAATTGGTCATGCAAGTCTTGCCGCTCTTCGAAAATCGCAAAATAGTGCTCGTCTGGGTTTGCTTCAATTAAGAGCTGAACTGATCCTTCGCCGTGTGGACCGTCGCGCAAAATAGTTGGCGGCACAAAGTGCAGACCCATTGCTTCTGCCAAGCGGTATGCCGCAACTTCACGCCGATGCAATCCCGGCTCAAAATCCCAAAGAGGTTTCTCTCCGCGCAGTGGCTTATAAATTGCCTTGACGGTTTTTTCTCGATCAACTATTGAAACTAGAAACGTTGCGTTGCTGCTATACGGCATGCGCGTTTCGATAGTCATCTCGCCGCGAAGCAAGTGGCTAATTACTTCTGAAGAATTATCTAATTCATTCGCGGACACAAATGGCCATCTTTATTAATCGGCCGACCGCAGAAAATACAAGTTGGCCGACCCGATGCGATCACACTGTCTGCGTGTTCGCAGAACGCCGCAGCCTGCCCACGAGTGATGTTGGCACGAATTCTTGAAAGATCTTGTTGATCAATATTTTCAAAGTCGTTCTCATCGACTGAGGCAGCATCGATTTCGTCTAGTTGAATAACCAACCGATCGCTGATTGAGTCATATGCCAAGCCGACGGTGCCAAGCACAAACTCGGGCTCTATTGGCATTGACAGTTGCATCGCATCTTCAATTGGTCGTTGCGAAACATCTGGCGCATCGGCGAGAAGTTTGCGTAAGTATTCAGACATCGCTGCGACTTGCTCTTTTTCGCACTTTATTGTGATTCGTTGCCCATCGGCACGCACTTGCAATACGAATGTTCGCTGACCTGGTTCGCCGAGTGCACCAGTTGTGAATGTGTCAGTTGTGTCAAACTCGAAGAATGAACTCATGACATCCGCAATTCGGATAGATCGCCACCTGTTGAGTTAACAGTCAGCACTACTGGTCCAAACGACGAATACGAAACAGCACTAACCGAACAAGTACTGATCACGATGCGTTGAAATAGGTCAAGATGCGTTCCCATCGCATGGGCGACTGCAGCCTTAATCGGATCGGCGTGCGAGAAGCAGATTACGACGCCACCACTGTGCTTGACTCGCAGAGCATCAAGTGTTGAAGTCATCCGAGTCTGCATTTCGGTGAAACTTTCACCATTTGGAAACCTAAAAGTGCTTGGCGCACGTTGAACAGTTGACCACTCGGGAAGTTTCATTAACTTGCTGAGTTCTTTGCCTGTCCAGTCGCCGAATTCACATTCGAGCAGACCTTTTTCGATGATCACTTTCTGATTCAGAAGTTTGGCGGTTGGTGCCGCGGTCTCGCGCGCGCGTTCTAACGGCGATGCATAAATCGCTGAGACATTTTTGAGATTACTCAGGCGTTGGGCAACGTCTAGAGCCTCTTGTTTGCCGATATCACTGAGGTGAAGCCCCTTGGCCCGGCCAGGAAGCAACTTGCCTGTACTCGGCGTTTTGCCATGCCGAACCATGATTATCAGCGTCGACTTCGGGGCGTGTGATTTTTTGTTTTTGCTACTCATTGGCAGATCTTCAAACTATCGGCACAGCGCATAATCTCGTGTCGTGCCCAAACATGACGAACTTGACAAATTAGCAATTGAAATAATTGACTGTCACAAATGCGCACGCCTAGTTAAATGGCGAGAAAAAGTCGCTCTCGAAAAGCGCGCCGCATATGTGACCGAAAATTACTGGGGTAAACCGATAGTTGGCTTCGGTGATAAGCAGGCTCAAGTTTTAGTTTTGGGATTGGCCCCTGGTGCGCATGGCGCAAATCGAACGGGCCGCGTTTTCACTGGAGACCGAAGCGGTGACTGGTTGTATCGCGCCATGCACAAAGCCGGCTTGGCATCGCAACCACAATCAATTTCGCGTGACGATGGTTTGACTCTGCATAACGCATGGGTCACATCGGCAGTTCGCTGCGCGCCACCCGCCAACAAGCCAACACCGGGCGAGCGCAAAAAATGTTCATCGTTTCTGACACGAGAACTTGCAATGCTGGTGAACGTCAAAGTAATTATTTGTCTCGGTTCTTTTTCGTTTCAAGCAATCTGTGATGAATTAAAGATTCGCCCGAGACCTAAGTTCGGTCACGGTGTTGTCGTCAGTCACGAGAAATATAAGATCGTCTGTTCGTATCATCCGAGTCAGCAAAACACATTTACAGGCAAACTTACTGAAAAAATGTTTGACAGTATTTTTAAAACAGCGCTAGAACTAGCGCGCTGAAATTAGCTCTCTAAAGTTATATCTATAAAGCGAGAAGTTCACCAAGTCCGTAGATGACAGATATTGCGGCTAGAAATAATCCGAACACTCGCTGAAGTTTGCGATCGCTCATCTTGAGTGCCATCTTTGAACCAAATGGTGCTCCAACCAAAACGCCAGCGGTTAACCAAAGTGCAAAACGCCAGTCGATTCCGTTTTCTAAAGCATGAGTGATCGTGCCTGGAATTGCAAAACAACCAACACAAATCAGCGATGTTGCAACGGCATTCTTAATCGGAAGTCTAAGCCACTTGCGAAAGAGTGGAACCATGATGATTCCGCCACCAAGTCCGAGCAATCCAGATAATCCGCCGGCGAAAACCCCAGTAAGAACTGCAAAAGTATTTTTAGATTTTTCGCCTCCGTCAACTTTGTTGATCGAATCTTTCGGTGCAATACTGCGAATCATATTGATTGCACTCCACATCAATAACAACGCGGTCAATACCATTAGTAGGTGGCCATTGCCCGGCACACGTGGCGACACCCATGCGCCAAAAACGGCGGCAACGATGCCACTTGGCGCGGTGAATGCAATGACTCGCCAGCGAATTAGTTCGCCTTGCCGATAGCGCCACGAACCAGTCAAGGCGCCTGGCAAAATCGACGGCAATGTTGTGCCAACGGCCAGTGCAGCCGAGCAACCAAGCGCGCGAATTGCAGGTGTTGAGATCACAGCGCCGCCGACACCAAAAGTGCCCGACATGATGCCTGTCGCCACACCCGCAACAAGTGTTAGTGCATCACGAAAAATGCCAGCGTCCATTAACTAAAACTTTTCTAGTGCGCCGCAGGCACTGTGCCGTCAGCCTTTTTCTTTGGTGCAGGTACACCAACACTGACAGCCTTGTTGGCAAACTCAGGCCAACGTCGACGACTGACGATGCTCAACAAGCGCAGAAGTTTCATCGCCGTGGCATCGGTTTCTGCTGGTCGAGCAATTATTGAACCGTCTTTGATCATTCGGGTCATTACTTCTTCGCCCAGTTCGGTTCGTACCACGCACAGTGTCCAGTCGTTATCTTCACCGATACCGCCAGTGGAAATATCTGCGTGTTCGGCAGCAAAGTCTGGACACATTTTGCAACCTTCTCGCGTCCACTTGTGACACTCTTTTAGATCTATCTCGTGATAAGAGCCGTCGCGCATCCAAATTTGAAACACGCCTTTGATATTCATCTTGACCATTTCTTCTTTTTTCAAACCGTATTTCGCCAAGAACAGCTCTTCAAAAATTGCATCGTCAAAAGTTTTTGAACAAAGCAAACCGATGTTGAATAAAAATGGTTTTCCGATCTTTCCTGCTTTGCGCTTCCACATGATTGGCAAGGCCGACGACTGGCAACTCATGCCTACAAGCGCGAGACGATTCAATCCTTCTTTTTGTGCATCTCGAATCGCCAAGGTATTCGCCGAATATGTATAGCGACTGCCCGAAGATGCGAGCACTTCTTCTGGCGTGCGAGCAAGACCTGGCAATGCCTTCCATGAAGACCCGTCGCCTTCAACAAAACTTGTCAATGCCGCGTCGATGTAATCGTGTTTCAATAACCAAATCAACATCGCACCAACGAAACCGCCATCCTGGCCTTTTTTGTGAGTCTGCTCGTCGGCGGCACGAACCATTAATAGTTGCCTGTACTGGCCATACATTTCTTCGTCTTTGCGTTCGCGACCGAACAAGTGCATATCTGCCTCAGGCTCCCATGCGCGAAACCGTGGGCATGCGCGCGTGCAACTCGTGCAACCTTTTTCGCCGTGACCACAATTATCAAGACCGAGATCTTCTTCTAAATGAAATGGTTTGTACTTACCCTCTTCATGTTCGTAACCGATCACATCATGCGGACAAGAAATCACGCACGCAGCGCATCCTGTGCACAAGCCAGTATTAATTACTTCTTCGTAAAGTTCTTTCCATTGATGTGTCCAGCGTTCAGTTGTTGCAGGTGGGTTATCTGTCAAAGTCATGCTTGAACTTTAGGCTGTAAAGCAGGCTCCGCCAGTAACCAAGAAATATCTAACGAAGCGCGCGTCTGACTCGTTCGCTTGCTTGCAGTGAAATTTTTCGCCCGAGACGATCTGAAACTTCAAATTCGTTGTGCACTTGCGCATCAATAGTTGAGATTTTTGCGTGGTGGATGACTATTTTGCTTCGTGCCAAGCCGGCAGTGATATCCCGTAATAATCCTTGACGGTCGGCACCTTCAATGCGCAAGATCGAGTGCCACGGGTGTGCACTCTGATCAATCGTTACCGAAAGATTCAATGAACCGCGTTGAACATTGGAGATTCGCCCGCGCAACGAGTCACTAACAGCGCCGTCTAGCGTGACCAAGTTTGGCTTTTGTGCACTACGCACAATAAATGTGTCTAGAACTGCACCGTCGGGCCAGGTTGCAATGTCGGCATTCATCACATTCAGTTCAAGCGATGCCAGTGCGCCCGACAATCTGGCCAGTAATGCAGAGCGATCTTTCGTCGCAATGTTGATTATCCATTCGTCGTCAACATTGTTTGTGTTTTGCACTGCGACCCTTGCTTGCCCAGCGCGTGGAAGCGGCTCAACTAATTTCGCATGACGAACGAGTTCTTCGGCTGAATGTGTCAGCACGTAACTTGCCGGCGCATTGGCGATTCGCGCATGGATATTTGTATCTGTTGCGAGCTCTTGAGCAGCCCGCATTCTTGCTTCGAGTGGATCGTTAGAACTTGAGTCGATCAAATCTGGGTGGGCGAGAACCTCTTGCACACCAGTAACGATCTCTAATAGTGCGAGTTGTTGCGTATCACTTAGGTTGTCGCGGGCAATCAACAACTGTCGACATTGTTCAACGGTCTTTGGGTTTTTCAAATGATTCGCGATCTGAGTCACTAATCGACTCGTAATCTGCAATGGCTCGGTTTGAGTGATTGAGTGCAACATCGCGCTGCCTTCAACGAGTTGGGTAATTTCGGAAGTAGTCGCAAGATCTAAATCGAGGCGGCGAATCGCTTGCGTCCAATCTGCGCCAGCATCATTAATATCTTTGGCGAAAGCCGCAAGAACTAATTCGTCAGATTCAGTCGTTGTGAGTGATGCGTTTGAACAAACTGCGTCAACGGTGGCGAACCTAAGCGCATGTGTCGGATCAAGTTCGGTGGCATCACTTGAACGCGCGGACATTGCACTGGCAACTTCTGGCAGAGCGCGAGAAATCAAACCAACCGTGTCAAGAAATCGCCACGATCGAGCCGAGCCATAACGCAACACACGAAGCAAACCGATAGTTGCTTGTGTGTTCCAACTAAGAGTTGCATTTCGATGAAGTGCAAACCAATCGAGCATCTTGTCATTGGGCCGAGCATCAGACACGAGTAGTGCCGTATCAAACCCGAGTTCAACAAGCATGCTCACAGGTGGCGTGCTATTCAAAGAGATGACTCCGTCGTTAACAGAAAGCCATCCGTTCGCAGGTTCTTGAGAAACTAAATCAGAATCGTAAGTCGCTGATAGTTCTTTGCCAAGTCGCCAACGCAATAGTGGTGGTGCGAGCAATGTTGTTACGAGCACTACAACTAAAAGTGCACCGTATAAATCTTTGTTAAGCACACCCGTGCGCAAACCGATTGTCGCAAAAATTAATCCCACTTCGCCACGAGGCAACATGCCGACGCCGATTGCTAACTTGTCGGCTCTCACGCCAAATGCTCCAACAGAAGAAATTAGTTTGCCGAAAATAGCAACTGCGCTCAAGGCGGCGGCGATGCCGAGAACTTTTGCGTTGGCCATGCTTGAAACATCAGTGTTGATACCGATGTTGAGAAAAAATATTGGGATGAAAATTTGACCAAGAGAGTTGACGTCACGTTCAACACGCTCGTGCGCGGTAATCCGCCGTAACGAAAACCCGGCTACGAAAGCTCCGATGATTGGCGCGAGATGTGCGGCGTCGGCCAGCACGGCAAATCCAAGCGTGATACCAATTGCGACAACTGGGATTGTCGCAGATGATTTGCTGAGTTTTGCAATTCGTGAAAACAGCACAGGAAATATGGTTAACCCAATTGTGCTGGTGATCACTAAAAATACGATCGCCAGCGCTGTTGTCGATGCGATTGTGCCGATGCCAACTGAGCCGCGTTCAACAATGCGCGTGATAACTGTCAAGATAATCAAACCCAAAACATCATCGGCTACTGCGGCGCCCAGAACAATGCGTGCTTCAACAGTCGCTAGCGCGCGTAAATCACCAAATACTCGCGCGGTGATGCCGATGCTTGTAGCAGTTAGTGCTGCGCCCAAAAACAGTGAAGGCATAATCTCATTGCCAAACAAAAAGCCGGTGCCGATGCCCAAAACCATTGGCGCAATGACACCGATTACGCCAACAAATAAAGAAGCACGACCAACATTTTTCAATTCGACAACATCGGTCTCTAGACCCACTTGCAGCAATAAAATAATTACGCCAAGTTCGGACATCACGTACAAAATCTCGTTGGCGTTTACTAAACCAAGAACCGAATTGCCGATCATTATTCCGGCCAAGATTTCACCGATTACCGCGGGTATCGCCAGTCGGTCTGAGACTTCGGCGGCGACTTTGGCAACGATCAAAATAATCGCCAAGTCAAGCAACACACGGCTGATTTCGAGGCCCCCGTTTGCACTAGTAGCGGCCGAGTTGCCAAAGAAATATACGAAATCTGTTTTCACAATGAGACTAACTATACGAGTGTTATGTTGCGGGAGTTTTAACAGTCTGTTTAAATCGGGAGCAGATTGTGATTTGTCACATCACAAAGTTGTTACGCATGGACTTTGGGGTTGAAAATCAGCAAGACTATTTGAATGCTGACTTACACCCCAGAAGCCGAGGCCCGTCGAGTAGAAATTCGTGCGTGGCTCAAAGAAAACCTTCCATCAAAATGGTTTGACAAAAGTTATGAGATGTCATCCGATGAGCGTAAAGAGTTCAACGACACTTGGCCTGACAAATTATTTGCAGGCGGATGGATTTGTGCGACTTGGCCAAAAGAATATGGTGGCAAAGGGTTGAGCACTTTAGAGGGCGTTGTTCTAGCCGAAGAATTTGCAAACGCTGGCGCCCCGATGCGCGCAGATTTTTTTGGTGACACTCTTGTTGGCCCAACATTGTTGCAGTGGGGCACCGAAGAACAAAAAAAAGAATTCTTGCCGAAGATCTTGAGTGGCAAAATGCGTTGGTGCCAAGGTTTCAGCGAGCCAAATAGTGGCAGCGATCTTGCGAGCGTAAAGACGACTGCTGTGCTCGACGGTGACGAATGGATTATTAACGGACAAAAAGTTTGGACGACGCAAGGTCACCACGCTGATTATTGTTTTTTGCTCACTCGAACTGATAAAGATTCACCAAAACACAAAGGCATCTCGTATTTATTAGTGCCGATGAAACAACCTGGCATTGAAGTGCGTGGTATCACCCAGCCAGATGGCACAGCAGAATTTTGTGAAGTGTTCTTCACTGACGCGCGGTGCCCGAAGGACAATGTTGTTGGCGGCGTGAATAATGGTTGGAAGGTAGCAAATAGCACACTCGCTTTTGAACGCGGCATGAGCGCTACAACCGGTTATCGCCGATTTGAAGAAGAATATAAGTTGTTCGTGGCTCAAGCCAAAGTAAACGGCAAAATAAATGACGCTTCAATTCGTCAACGATTGATGAAGTATTACGCCAAGATTCAAATCTTGCGATTTAATGGCTTGCGCTCGCTTGGTTCAACATTGGCTGGCACAAAAGATTTTGGTGTGATTGCTCTTGGTGCGAGCAATAAAATGTTTTGGTCAGAAATGCACCAGAGCGCAATGGAACTCGCACTAGATATTTACGGCCCGTATTCAATGCTGGTTGATACTGGCCCTGAGACTGGCACTTGGCCGGGTGCGTTGCGCGATAAGCGACGAGCCAGTTATCCGGCGTCGCCGATGATGTCGAGTTTCTTTTTCTCGCGCTCTGAAACTATTTGGGGTGGCACGAGTCAGATTCAGCGCAACATCGTCGGTGAGCGCGTGCTGGCATTGCCAAAGGAACCAAAACCTGCTGGCGGAGAGTAACTAGCATTAAGAAGCCATGAACTTTCAAACTTCGATTCGTTCTGGCTTTCAAAATTACGCCAACTTCAAGGGTCGTGCTTCGCGTGCTGAGTATTGGTGGTGGGTGCTATTCACGGTGATTCTTGGTCTGGTTGGTTCTTCAATTCATTCGTCGCTGGGTAATGCAGCATCGTTTGTCACGCTGTTGCCGACGCTTGCGGTAGCGGTTCGCCGAATGCATGACACTGACCATGCGGGCTGGTGGATATTTGCACCAATTTTCAACTTGGTTTTTGGCTTGCGTCAAGGTGACACTATTGCGAATCGTTTTGGTCCGCCACCGCCACCGATTAATAACTATTAACGCTTTTTAGTATTTCGGCACGCGTCGTTGATAGATGCCGCCAAGCAGCGGCGAACTCAAAATAAAGTCGGCGCTGGCACGATTGCAAGCCACCGGAATATTCCAGACCACGGCAATACGCAGCAACGCTCGAATATCTGGGTCGTGCGGTTGCGGCTCAAGCGGATCCCAAAAAAATAACAACACATCTATGCCGCCATCAGAAATTCGTGCGCCGATTTGTTGATCACCGCCAAGTGGCCCACTGCGCATTCGTTCGAGTGTCAAGCCTGTGCTGTCGGAAATTAATTTACCCGTTGAACCAGTAGCAATCAGCGTG